>SKYX01000042.1 GCA_007127655.1 Desulfonatronum sp. | reverse complement strand
GCGTAGACTTGCGAAATTATGAACCGCAACCACGCTGCCGCCGCCCTCCGGCAATGGGATGAACGAGGCCGGTATGTTTTCGCCCTTCGGGACCTTGCCAAACTCTTTCCGACTGACTCACCGAAAACACTGGCCGCCGGACTGGCTCGACTGGCGCGAGCTGGACTGCTCCAGCGGGTATGCCGGGGTGTCTATGTCCACCCTCATGCCCGATCTTTTGATCGCTACGTTCTGGAGCGAATCGCCGCGATTCTTCGTCGCGGCGCGTACAGTTACGTCAGCCTGGAGTCCATGCTTGCGGAATACGGAATCATCTCCCAGATTCCAGTGGACCGGCTGACCGTGATGACGACGGGACGCAAAGGTCTTTGCTCAACACCGTACGGAGTTATCGAGTTCACGCACACCCATCGCCCACTCGCCTCTCTTCTCGCCGGAACCATGTGGATCGAAAACAGACCACTGCGCGTTGCCACGGCCAGGACGGCCTGGAGGGATTTGAAGCGAGTCGGGCGAAATCTGCACCTCGTGGACGTGATGGAGATTCCCGATGCCTGACCGGAACACCTTTCAGCTCTTGACCGACCTGGCCATGCGCCAGGGTGTCCGGCCCCACATGCGGCCGGTGGTGGAAAAAGAAATCCTGCACTACGACATTCTGTTCGCCCTGGATCAGGAAGGTCTCCTGGACGCCCTGACCTTCCAGGGCGGCACCTGCCTGCGGCTTTGCCACGGCTCACCCCGATACAGTGAAGACCTTGATTTTGCCGGAGGTCGCGATTTCGCATCAGCGGACCTTTCCATGATGGGCCAATGTCTTACCGATCACCTTGGCGCCAGGTACGGACTGGCCGTCCACGTCACGGAGCCCCGCGAGCTGCGGACCTTGCCCGAATACAGAGAAATCAAGGTCGACAAGTGGCGTATCACCGTGGATACCGCTCCGGAACAACGCCACATTCCGAGGCAACGCATCAAGATCGAGGTGGCCAATATCCCGGCTTACAGCCGCGAACCAAGGGATCTTCGGGTCAACTACGATTTTTTGCCGGACGGGTACGCGGACATGCTCGTCCTGGCCGAATCCCTGGATGAAATCATGGCGGACAAAGTGATTTCCCTGGCAAATTGCCGGGCCTATATCCGAAACCGGGACATCTGGGATCTTCGCTGGCTCCGCCGCCAGGGTGCGATCCCTCGCGACACATTCATTGCCGCCAAGATCAACGACTACGGCGTGATAGATTTCCCCGAGAAGGTCACGGACATGGTCGTCCGTTTGCCGGAGATCATCCACGGCAAGACGTTCATGGACGAACTGTCCCGATTTCTGCCCCTCGATGTCCAGACGAAAACGATCCGCACGGAAAAATTCCGAAACTTCCTCGCCAATGAAGTGGGTGCGCTCCTCACGTCAGCTCTTTCTGCGAAGCGTCCCTTTGATTCCTGAAACCTTAACTTCCTTTGAGCGCCATGCAGACAATCCTGATCGTCGACGACGACCCCGACTTCCTGACAGTGGCCCAAAAAATCCTGGCCCCCACGATGTGCTTCCTGCTGATTGCGGACTCCGGAGCCAAGGCATTGGAAATTGCCGACTGGGAGGAACCGGACCTGATTCTCCTGGATGTCTCCTTGCCTGATATCGACGGCCTGGAACTCTGTCGCCGGATCAAGGCCGATCCAGAGATGAGCCGGAGCCATGTCCTGTTCGTGTCCGGCACCATGACCATGCCGGAGAATCAGGCCCAGGCCCTGCGGGCCGGAGGGACCGGGTTCATAACCAAACCGGTGAATCCACAATTCTTTCTCGCCCAGGTGCAGGCGACGTTGCGCATCAAAAGCACCGAGGACGCCTTGCGCCAGGAACGTGCCCAGGTGCTCTCGATTTTCGACAGCATGGGACAGTACGCTTATGTCGTCAATCCGAGTACCTATGAAATCCTCTTTGCCAACAAGGCCATGCAGACGGCTTACGGTACGATCCTGGAGGGCCGGATCTGTTATGACGTGTTGCATCAAACGAATTACCCCTGTTCGTTCTGCGGCAATCTCGCTTTGATTCAAAACCCGAATCAAACCCTCCAGACAGAGCACGAAAGCCCAGTTTTAGGTCAGCATCTGCTGGTCACGGAAAAAGTAATCACATGGCCGGATGGACGGGATGTGATCCTCAAGTTCGGCATGGACGTTACGGAGCGGATTAAGGCCCAGAAGGCCTTGCGCAACAGCCAGGAACGCTTCCAGTTGGCCATGGACGCCACCCGGGACGGGCTGTGGGATTGGAGCGTGGCAACCAATGATATCTATTTCAGCCCGGCCTACACCACCATGCTCGGTTACGCTCCGGACGAAATCGCTCCCAGCGTCCGGTTTTGGTCCGACAACGTGCATCCGGATGACCTGCCCTTGGCCTGGGAACGGATCACCGACTGCCTGGAAAACCGACGAGAGATGTTCGAGGTCGAATTCCGGATGCGGACCAAGACCGGGGACTGGCTGTGGATTCAAGGGCGGGGCAGCGCGGTGTCCCGGGACCAAGTCGGCAAGGCCACCAGAATGGTGGGCACCCATGTAGACATTTCTGAACGTAAGGCCATTGAAGGCCGACTCCAGGAGGCCATGCGCAGGGCCGAAGCCGGCAATCAGGCCAAGTCGGTGTTTCTGGCCAATATGAGCCATGAAATCCGAACTCCGATGAACGGCGTGATCGGGTTGTCCCGGTTGCTGCTGGATACGCCGCTGACGGATGAGCAACGGGGCCTGACCGGAGCGATCCTCTCCAGCGCGGAAATACTATTGGGACTGATCAACGATATTCTGGATCTTTCCAAGGTCGAATCCGGAAAGCTGGAACTGGAGGTCATCCCGTTCAACCTCGCCCAACTCCTGGATGAATTGACGTCAATCATGAGCCACCGGGCACGCGGCAAACGGCTGTCCTTATCCTGCTCCATGAACTCGGATGTCCCAGCTTCCCTGCTCGGCGATCCGCTCCGATTGCGCCAGATTCTGATCAATCTGGTGGAGAACGCCCTGAAGTTCACGGACGCAGGAGGGGTGGAGGTCCGGGTTGCACTGGTTCACGGTTCAGCAGACGGGGTTCACGGTTCACGGTTCAACGGTTCAGCAGACGGGGTTCACGGTTCACGGTTCAACGGTTCAGCGGTTTCGGAAGGCATGGATGAAGGTGTTGCTGTAGGGGCGAAACATCTTTCGCCCGACGGTGTCGCCCCACATGCACCATCTCCCGACATAATCACGGCCCCAACCGTGAACCGTGAACCGTTGAACCGGGAACCCTCTCGTCGTGAACCGTTGAACCGGGAACCCTCTCGTCGTGAACCGTTGAACCTGGAACCCCAAACCGTGAAGCTCAGCTTCACGGTCCGGGACACCGGAGTCGGCATTCCCGAGGAACAGCTGGTCGGAGTGTTCGAGATGTTCCAACAGGTGGACGCCTCCAGCACCCGCAAATACGGAGGGAGCGGCCTGGGGCTGGCCATCTGCAAGCAGCTTGTCGAGCTGATGGGCGGAGAGATGGGCGTGCAAAGCCGGGTCGGCCAGGGATCGGAGTTCTGGTTCGTGGTGCCGCTGGCCGTACAGGACCGGAAAAGCCTTGAGGCCGCGCCGAGTAACCAGGACCACGCATCGTCGAGCGCCGGTTATCCCCGATTTGTCGGGCGCGTGCTGCTGGTGGAGGACAATCTGGTCAACCAGACGGTGGCAATGGGGATACTCAAAAAGCTGGGCGTCGAAGCCGCCGTCGCGACCAACGGCCTGGAAGCTCTCAACGCCCTGGAGCAAAACGACTACGATCTGGTATTGATGGACGTGCAAATGCCTGGAATGGACGGCTTGGAAGCGACCCGGCGCATCCGCGCCAGGGAAGGTTCAGGGGTCACGGTTCAGCGGTTCAACGGTTCAGCGGTTGTTGAAGAAGGTGGCACAGTCCCAACCGTGAACCGTGAACCGCTGAACCCTGAACCCCACATTCCCATCATCGCCATGACCGCCGGGGCGATGCGGGAGGATAGGGAGCGCTCCAAGGAAGCGGGCATGGACGACCACCTGACCAAGCCCATTAATCCACGGTCGCTTTGTAACGCTCTGGAGCGATGGCTGCCGGAGCAAATGTAAGGGAACTGGCGGATGCTGATGTACCGTTTATGCCCCCGTGCTTTTTGCTCTGCAACACTGAGCAGGAGGCATGTCTCAATGGTAGGACAGGCATCCTGCCTGTCCGTGCAGGCAAG
>SKYX01000305.1 GCA_007127655.1 Desulfonatronum sp. | reverse complement strand
CTTACCCAGGAAAAAAATAAAAGGCGGGCAAAAAGCCCGCCTTTTATGTCATCGGCTGGATACTATCGGCTGAAATGCCATTGTCTCGGATGCTACCTACTGGCGCTCCGCCAATGCCGCGTCCCTGAGCCACGCATACCAGGGCTCCAGCCCTTCTCCGGTGCGGCAGGAAACCGGGAAGACGACGATTTCCGGATTCAGGGCGCGGGCGAAGCGGGTCGCCCTTTCCAGGTCGAAATCCACGTAGGGCAGCAGGTCGATCTTGTTCAGCAGTAGCACCTTGGACTGGGCGAACATCATCGGGTACTTTTCCGGCTTGTCATCGCCTTCGGTCACGCTGAGCAGGGTCACCTTGGCCTTTTCCCCCAGGTCGAACTCCGCCGGGCAGACCAGGTTGCCCACGTTCTCGATGAACAGCACGTCCAGGGCCGCCAGGTCCATCTGCTTCAGGGCCTCCAGGATCATGGAGCTGTCCAGATGGCAGCCGCCCTCGGTGTTGATCTGCACGGCCTGGGCCCCGGTGGCGGCCACGCGCCGGGCGTCGTTGTCGGTTTGCAGATCTCCCTCGATTACGGCCATACGCAACTCGTCACGCAGATCGTTCAGGGTGCGTTCCAGTAGCGAGGTCTTTCCGGCTCCCGGCGAACTCATCAGGTTCAAAGCCAGCAGGCTGTTTTCCGCGTAGACGTTGCGGAGCTGATCAGCCAGGCGGTTGTTGGCATCCAGGATATTACGGATCACGGGGATGGTTTTGGACATGATATCAAGTGTCTCCTTCGATATGGGCGATGTTCAGTTCCTTGCCGGTGAGCACGGTATGCGCGAACTCCTCGCCGCAGGACGGGCAGGGAGCAAAGTGCAGGCTGCGCACCTCCGGCGAAAACGTCGTTTCGCAGCTGGAGCATCGCAAAGACAGCGGCACCTTTTCATACTCCAGTACCGCCCCTTCCAGGGCCGTGCCAAGGGTCATGGCCTCAAAGGCCAGGTCCAAGGCCTCAGGGACCATGGTGGACAGCGCGCCGTGCTGGATGGTTATCCGCTGCACGGTGCGCAGATTGTGATTGGCCATCTCGGCCTCCACGATCCGGATCAAGGACTCGGCAATTGACATCTCGTGCATGGGACCCCCTTACTGGAAACCTCCGACATCGTCCAGGGAGGAAAAAACACCCGGCTACTCCCCAAATTCCTTGCCTCCGCAACCTCCACTGGACTCCATCGGCTTGAGCGGCTATCAGGTTCGGAAACCGGCAAGCCAAGGGTTCCGTTCATGCCTTCATATCGCCGTTGACGGAGCAAGTATTGGACAAAGACCTCCTCCACTGCTCCATTCCATTCCTAATTGAGTTCGAAAAATCACAACCCATGTTTTCCGCAAGCCCAAGGAGAATCCCGCCATGTATGTCGGACTGAAAATGCTCACGGACATGCCCACCATCACCCCCAAGACCTTGGTGATGGAGGCGGACAAAATCATGGAAAAAGGCCGCCTCTGGATGCTCATGGCCGTGGATGAAAATGGCCGCTACATCGGGGCGGTGCGCAAGGAGGACGTCCGGTCAGCCCTGCCCTCCCCGGTGACCACCCTGAGTCGGCATGAGTTGAATTACCTGATGTCCAAGCTGACGGTGGAAAAAATGATCCTCAAGGATGTCCCATCCGTTCCTCCGCAGATGGAAATCGAGGAAGCCGCCAAAATCATGTACGACAAGGACTTGGCCGGACTGCCCGTGGTGGACTCCAAAAACATTCTGCTGGGCTACATCAACCGCAACGTGATGCTCGACGTTCTGGTGGAGGAAATGGGGCTGGCCCAGGGCGGATCACGAATCGTCTTCGAGGTCGAGGAGCGCACCGGGGTCATCGCCGAAGTCTCGAACATCATCGCGGCCATGAACGTGAGCATCATCTCCACGGCCACGTTTTATCACAACAATAAGCGAATGGTGGTCATCCGGATCCAGATGGACGATCCTGGGCCGATTCTCAAGTCCTTGCTGGAACGTGGCTACCACGTGGTCGGCCCCTGCGATTTCGCCAAGGAATGGTGCTAGCGATGGCCATGCTGGAAGTCCGCGACATCACCCTGACCTTTCGCGGCCTGGCCGCCTTGCTGAATGTCGGCTTCAGCGTGGAGCAGGGCCAGATCACCTCGCTCATCGGCCCCAACGGCGCGGGCAAGACGAGCATGCTCAACTGCATCAGCGGGCGGTACCATCCGGACGAAGGCAAAATCGCCCTGAACGGGCGAGACCTGCTCCCCATGGCCGCCCACGACCGAGTTACGGCCGGACTTTCACGAACTTTTCAGAACATCGCCTTGTTCAAAGGTTTGAGCGTGCTGGACAACCTGATGGTCGGCCGCCACGTCCGCCTGGACTACGGTCTGCTTTCGTCCCTGTTCTACTGGGGCAAGGCCCGGCGCAGCGAGGATCTGCACCGCAAACGCATCGAGGAAATCATCGACTTTCTCGGCCTATCCCCCCACCGCCACCAGGTGGCGGGCAAGCTGCCCTACGGGGTACAAAAACGGGTTGAACTGGGCCGGGCCCTGGCCGGAGAACCGGAACTGCTGCTCCTGGATGAGCCCATGGCCGGAATGAACCTGGAAGAAACCGAGGACATGGCCCGCTACATCCTGGACATCAACGAGGAATGGGGCATCACCGTACTCCTGGTGGAGCACGACATGGGCGTGGTCATGGACATCTCCGACCAAGTGGTCGTCCTGGACTTCGGCCAAGTCCTGGCCACCGGCACCCCGGCCCAGGTCCAGGCCGACCCGAACGTCGTCGCCGCCTACCTGGGCAGCGACAATGCGTCGTTTGTCGGAAGATAGCCACGCAGCCCCCCTTGAACTTTACGAAGAATGAACCGCCCTTGAACGACACGGAAGACGCAATGCAGGAAGAACAACGTTCCCAACGCCCTTACGATACAACCCTCCCCCGGCTGCTGCTGGACAACGCCGCGCGGTTCGGGGACAAAACGGCTCTGCGGGAAAAGGAATGGGGCGTTTGGCAGCCGTATTCCTGGGCCGATTACTTGCGCAAGACCTCGGAATTCGCCGCAGGGATGAAGAAACTCGGCCTGGGCAAGGGCGACGTGCTGGTGCTCATCGGCGACAACCGTCCGGAATGGCTCTGGGCCGAGCTGGCCATCCAGTCCCTGGGCGGCATGGCCCTGGGGCTGTACCAGGACGCACCGGTGGAGGAGATCGAGTACATCTTTTCGCTTACCAACTGCCGGATGGTCGTGGCCGAAGACCAGGAGCAGGTGGACAAAATGCTGGACCTGAAACAGCGCGTGCCCCATCTCCAATACGTGGTCTACCATGACGCCAAGGGCCTGTCCGGCTCCAAGGAGGACGGACTGCACCCCTTTGAACGGATCTGCGAACAAGGCCGACCCGAGGCGGGCCAGTTCGCCCAGTGGGTGGACCGGCTTCAGCCCGACGACACCTGCCTGATCGCCACCACCTCCGGAACCACGGGGCGGCCCAAGCTGGCCATGCTCTCCCACCGCAACCTGCTGTCCATGGCCACCAACCTGGGCCGGGTGGACCCCAAACACGACACCGACGAATTCGTCTCCTTCCTGCCCCTGGCCTGGATGGGCGAGCAGATGATGGCCGTAGCCTCGGCCCTGCTGTTCGGCTTTTGCGTCAACTTTCCGGAGGAGCCGGACACGGTACAGGAAAACATCCGGGAGATCGGGCCGCACCTGATCTTCTCCCCGCCCCGGGTCTGGGAGAACCTGGCCGCCCGGGTGCGGGTGAAAATCATGGAGACCAGCCCGCTGAAGCGCTTCCTGTACAACCTCTTCCTACCCATGGGCACGCGCTACGCCGAGTGCCTTTTGGCCGGAACCAAGCCCGGTCCGGCCTTGCGTCTGGGCAAGGTCCTGTCCGACGCAGGTCTGTTCCGGGCCCTGCGCGACAGGCTGGGCTTTTCCCGAATCCGCTCCGCCACCACCGGCGGTGCTGCCTTGGGGCCGGATACCTTCCGCTTTTTTCACGCCCTGGGCGTCAACCTGAAGCAGATCTACGGCCAGACGGAAATCGCCGGGATCTCCTGCATCCACGCCGACGGACGGGTGGATTTCGACTCCGTGGGAGAGCCCATCCCGGAAACCGAGATCATCATCTCCGAGGAAGGCGAAATCCTCTCCCGTTCCCCGGCCGTGTTCCAGGGCTACTACGCCAACCCCGAGGCCACGGCCGAGACCATCCAGGACGGCTGGCTGCGCTCCGGGGACGCCGGATTCTTCAAGGACAACGG
>SKYX01000336.1 GCA_007127655.1 Desulfonatronum sp. | reverse complement strand
GCCTGCGCCAACGTCTGTCCGGTCTACCGCCTGGTGGGCGGCCATAAGTACGGCCACGTCTACATCGGGGCCATCGGCCTGATCATGACCTACTTCTTCCACGGCAAGGACAAGGCCAAGTTCCTGGTCCAGAACTGCGTGAATTGCGGGGCTTGCAAGGAGGTCTGCGCCGCCGGCATCGACCTGCCCCGGTTGATCAAGGAAATCCACGCCATGATTCAGGACGAGGACGGTCACCCGGCCCAGTCCAAGTTGATGGGCCTGGTGCTCAAGAACCGCACTCTGTTTCACACCCTACTGAAGAACATGCGTTGGGCCCAGAAGCCCTTTGCCGAGCGCGATGGGCAGTACATCCGCCATCTGCCCACCGTCTTTATGAAGGACAAGGACCAGGATTTCCGCAAGCTGCCCACCATCGCGGACAAGGCTTTCCGTGATGAATGGAAGTCCATCAAACCCAAGGTGGTCAACCCCAAGCTGAAAGTTGCCCTGTTCTCTGGCTGTGTTCAGGATTTCGTCTACCCGGAACAGATGAAGGCCGCGGTCAAGATCATCGCCTCCACCGGGACCGTGGAACTGGACTATCCCATGCAGCAGTCCTGCTGCGGACTGCCGGTGAACATGATGGGCGAGAAGCAAGCGGCTGTCGAGGTGGCCCGCCAGAACGTCCAGGCCATTGATCCGTCCAAGTACGACTACATCATGACCATGTGCGCCTCCTGCGCCTCGCACCTTAAGCACAGCTACCCCAAGCTGCTGGAAAACGATGCCGACCTGGCTCCCAAGGTGGCCCAATTCGCGGACAAGGTCATCGATTTCAGCTCCTTCATCCACGACGTGTTGCAGGTCTCGTCCATGAAGTTCAACCGCTCCGGCAAGCGCATCGGCTACCACGCCCCTTGCCACCTCTGCCGTGGCATGGAAGTCCGCGAAGCGCCGAGGGAGGCCATCAACATGGCCCACGACTACGTGCCGACCTCGGAGGAGGAAGTCTGTTGCGGCTTCGGGGGTTCCTACTCCATGAAGTTCCCGGCCATCTCCAAGACCCTGCTGGCCAAGAAAATGGCCAACCTGGAAGCCGGAGATATCGCAGCCGTGGCCACGGACTGCCCTGGCTGCGTGATGCAAATCCGGGGCGGAATGAAGGCCGCGGGCAAGGACATCGAAGTCAAGCACGTGGCCGAACTGCTGGCCGAACGGTTGCGCTAGACCGCCACGCCAATCCGCCACGCCAATCCGTCGGGGCGGTTCGCGAACCGCCCCTCCAACGGCCGGGAGCAATCCCGGCCGTTTTTTTGCCACCAGGGCAACAACATCAAGCGCAGCCGAAATCGACAGCAAAACAAACCTGTTGTCATCATACCTTGTGACCCGTTTTTCACCCAGCGAATTTGGGATGGTTCATTTTCTCGAAAAAAATGATTGACACTTTCGAGTACGGTTGTCCATGTCCAGGCCGTAGGGGCGACCGGCCGGTCGCCCCTACACCGAACGGATGCCTGAAAGAAGGCGTTGCGATTTGCAAAACAGTTCTGAACCATCCCCCGAATTTGATCACGATTGCGATTGCGATTGCGATCAGGTGCTGTGCGCAAGGCGGGATCGAGTCTGGCCCAGCATGAAACTTGACACTTTTCCTACGCGTCAAGCCGTGATAGGTTTCTCGATCACTTCGAGAGTCGAGGTGAATGTAACAATCGCCACAATAGTGAAACACCACGACATATTTCATGTAAGCCTCGGGCGTGGCCCAAAAAGGATCGAAAAGGAGTGAAAAGAATGACCCTGCGTGAGCTTGTTTCCAGGACCCGCAGTTTCCGGCGTTTTTACGAGAACCACCCGCTCTCGCTGACGACACTGGAAGACTTGGTGGACGTGGCCCGATTAACGGCTTCCGCGGCCAATCTTCAGCCCTTGCGGTACGTGATCAGCGTCGATTCTCACGTCAACGCCCAGATTTTCCCTCACCTTGCCTGGGCCGCCTACCTCAAGGACTGGGACGGACCGGATGAGGGAGAGCGCCCCACGGGCTACATCGCTGTCTTGGGAGACCAGCGCCATGCAAAGACCTCAGCCTGGGATCTGGGCATCGCGGCCCAAACCATCCTCCTGGGAGCCACGGAACTGGGCTTGGGCGGATGCATGATCGGCTCCATCAAAAAAGACGCCCTGGCCGCGACTCTGGAGACGCCCGATGGCTTTGAAATTCTGATGATCATCGCCCTGGGTCGGCCCAAGGAAAAAATCATGCTGGAACGTCTCGGCGAGGACGGCGACATAAAGTATTGGCGAGACGAAAAAGGCGTCCACCACGTTCCCAAGCGAGACCTGGACTCCATCCTGTTGCGCCGTTTCGGCGATCGTTGAAAAAACCCGCCCTCAAAGGCCCGTCAATGCATGCAAGCCCCCATTGCAATTGGATTCCCGCCTTCGCGGGAATGACTTGGAATGGTACACTTCATCCATCTCGATCCCGCGAAGGCGGGCATCCAGGCAATACTCGTCACAAGCATTTGAACCGCTACTGATGAAAACCCTTTTCCCAATCATCCCTCTGGAGACGTTTTGACCACCTCCACATCAACCAACTCAGCCGACGTGATCATTATCGGCGGCGGACCGGCCGGTCTGTTTGCTGCATACCATCTGGCCGAGAACACGAACCTGAAGATCATGCTGGTGGACAAGGGCCGATCCCCCCTGCGCCGATCCTGCCCCATCGGTCAAGAACAAAGCCCGACCTGCCATCATTGCAAGCCCTGCAACATTCTTTCCGGAATCGGCGGGGCAGGTCTGTTTTCCGACGGCAAACTGAACTTCATCCATATCCTCGGCAAGACGGACCTGACCCAGTTTCTTTCGCCGGACCAAGCCAGAGAACTGATCCTGGAAACCGAAACGGTCTTCACCCAATTCGGCATGGACGGCCCAGTCTACCCCACGGATATGGAAAAGGCTCGGGAAATTCGCAAGCAAGCCAAAAAGGCCGGAATCGACCTGCTCCTGATCCGCCAGAAGCACTTGGGCAGCGACAAACTGCCGGACCACATCGCGGCCATGGCCGAGCACATCCAGCGCAAGGGCGTGATCATTCGCACCAACGAGGATGTTCGCGAAATCCTGGTGGACCAGGGCCGTGTCGGTGGAGTGGTCACCGAAAAGGCAACCTTGCGGTGTCGGCACGTGGTCTTGGCTCCAGGCCGGGTCGGAGCGGATTGGGCCGGGCGCATCGCCCAGGCCCACGGTATCACCCTGACCCAGCGCGGCATCGAGGTCGGCGTACGCGTGGAGGTGCACAACGACATTCTCCACGACCTGACCAGCGTGATCTACGACCCGACCTTCTTCATTCAGACCCGGAAGTACGACGACCAGACCCGAACCTTCTGCACCAACCGCGGCGGATATGTCTCTCTCGAGAACTACCAGAACTTCGTCTGCGTCAACGGCCACGCCTATCTGGACAAGAAATCCGAAAACAGCAACTTCGCCTTTCTCTCCAAGGTGGTGCTCACCGAACCGGTCACGGATAACCAGGCCTACGGCGAGTCCATCGGCAAACTGGCCAGCCTGATCGGCGGCGGCAAGCCCATCCTGCAACGCTTCGGCGATCTCAAGCGCGGACGACGCAGCACCTGGAATCGAATTTCCAAAGGCTTCATTCGTCCCACCCTCTCCAACGTCACCTGCGGCGACATCGCCATGGCCCTGCCCGAACGCATCCTGACCAACCTTGTGGAAGGGCTGGAAAAGCTGAACTGCGTCGTCCCGGGCGTGGCCAACGACGAAACCTTGCTCTACGCTCCGGAAATCAAGTTCTTCGCCACCCAAATGGAGACCGACGCCGACCTGCGCACCTCCCTGCCCGGCATGTTCGTGGCCGGGGACGGCCCCGGCGTGGCCGGCAACATCGTCTCCGCCGCGGCCACCGGACTCTTGGCGGCCAAGGGGATCATCAAGGACCTGAACTGACCGCGCCGCGGGGACAAATGCGCCCTCCAAGGCACACTTGAAGCATTGAGGCCGGCTTTCCCAGGAAAAGCCGGCCTTTGCTTGTCGTGTCCGACAAGAAGAACGTCTTGAAATTCTTGCGCAGGACAGATTTGTTCCCGATTCTCACACGCTATCGGTTCGGGCTTGTCTCGATTTTTCAGCCTCGCCTGTCTGACTGAGCCAGGATTCGTTCATCGAACCATTGCCGGACGCCTGAAGTGCCAACTGCTGTTTATTCGGGCAATGGTTCGATGTTACGAAACCGGCGAAGGAGTTGCGAGGCTAAAAAAT
>SKYX01000221.1 GCA_007127655.1 Desulfonatronum sp. | reverse complement strand
GGTGAAGGGTGAAGGGTGAAGGGAAGCATCGATGAGTGCGCGACGTCAACCCTCTTGTTGACGATAATTCGGAGGAATTGGATATGTGGAAATATTTGTATACTGTAGCGGCCTTACTCGGGCTCTCACTGGGCATTCTACTGGCGCTGATGGGAAATAATTCGGCTCAGGCCAGCGTCCGGATCAAGGACATCGCCACAGTGGCTGGCGACCGCAACAACCAATTGGTTGGCTACGGCTTGGTGGTCGGCCTTTCCGGCACCGGGGACCGCCGGGGCGCGGAGTTCACCATCCAGTCCATGTCCAACATGCTGGAACGGATGGGGGTGCGAGTGGATCGCTCCAGGTTGCGGGTGCGGAACGTGGCCGCGGTGATGGTCACCACCCAGATGCCGGTCTCGTCCCGAGCCGGTTCCAGCCTGGACGTGTCCGTATCCTCGGTGGGTGACGCCACAAGTCTCCTGGGTGGCGTCCTGCTGATGACCCCGCTACGCGGCGTGGACGGCCAGACCTACGCCCTGGCCCAAGGGCCCCTGCTCCTCGGCGGATTCAGCGCCGGAGGCGACGCGGCCCAGGCCCAGAAGAACATCACCACCGTGGGCCTGATCCCCAACGGGGCCACGGTGGAACGCTCCGTGCCCTTCCAGTTCAATGAGCAGCACAACGTGGTTCTGCATCTCCAGACCAAGGACTTTTCCACCGCGGTCCAGGTTGTGGACCGGATCAACGCCAACTTCGGCACCCCCCTGGCCCGGGCCATGGACGTCTCCACCATCGAAGTGGACATCCCGGACATGTACCAGGGCAATTTGGTTCCCTTCATCGCGGCCCTGGAGGGCCTGCCCATCACGCCGGACTCACGGGCCCGGGTCGTGGTGGATGAAAAGACCGGCACCGTGGTCGTGGGACAGAACGTTCGTTTGTCCAAGGTTGCCGTGGCCCACGGGAATTTGCACATCGTCGTGGCCGAGCGCCCGGAAGTGGTCCAGCCCCAGCCCTTCTCCCTGGGGCAGACCGCCGTGGTTCCCCGAACCGAACTAGGGATTCGCGAGGAAGACCGCCGTCTGACCCTGCTGGAAGGGGCCACCCTTCAAGACTTGGTCAACGGCCTGAATGCCATCGGAGCAACCCCCCGCGACCTGATCTCCATCCTGCGCACCCTGAAGTCAGCCGGCGCGCTGCATGCGGATGTGGAGGTGATCTAAATGATCAGCCTGCCGGATACGAACACCCTGCTGCTCGGTCACGGGCAAAACGATGTTCACCGGCGTTTCGACGCTCTCCGTGGACTGCGCTCCGGTGCGTCCTCCGATGCTGCTCCAGCGGACGCGACCAATGGCGACCCCGGAAGCACGGCTGACGCGAAGCACGAGAGCAAACTGCGGGAGGCCAGCCAGGACTTCGAGGCCATGTTTCTGCATCAGTTGATCAAACAGATGCGAGCCACGGTCCCGCATCACGACCCACTGCGGGGCAAGGGCGAAGAATTCTGGCAATCCCATTTCGACATGGAAATGGCCTCGGTCCTGGCCCGAAGCGGCGGCATGGGCCTGGGGGACATGATCTTCGAGCAGCTTCGACAAACCCAGGTTCAGGCCACCAGAGACAGCAATCCAGCGGGCAAACCCATGCCCTTGACCATCCTTGCACCAACCCCGAATCCCACCGCCGACTTAACCGCTGCGAAAGCCGATCCGGAAGCCTCCCTGGCCGCCACCTATCCCCAAGTGGCCTCATCTTCAGGGCCGTATACCGTCCCCACGACTCCAGGACGCGTCGGATCCACTTCCTTTGATTCCGTGACCATCCCCGGAACCACCAGCACCATGAGCATGGTCCGCTCCCTGGCCCGGTCCATCGAGGAACGCGGCGGCGTGGTTCCGGAGCATCCCGGGACGGTAAACAGCCCGAACCCAACTGAAACCATGGAAGGTCCGAGTCCGATCCGGAACATGGATTCCTCCAAGGCTCTGCCCCCCATACACTGGCCCCTTGAAGGCCGGATCAGCTCCGGATTCGGCTGGCGGCAGGATCCCTTTACCGGAGAGCAAGCCTGGCACTCCGGCGTGGACATGGTTGCCCCCAAGGGAGCGCCCATCGGCGCGGCCTGGGACGGCCGGGTGGTCTTCGTGGGTCAGCGCGGCGGATACGGGAACATGGTGGTTCTGGAGCATGCCGGAGGATGGCGTTCCTATTACGCCCATAACGACCAAAACTCCGTCAAGGTCGGGGACAAGGTCCAGGCCGGACAGCAGGTCGCCACCGTGGGCTCCACAGGGCGCTCCACCGGCCCCCACCTGCACTTCGAGGTCCGCCAGGGCGCCACGGCCTGGAATCCAAAACAGATCCGGGACCGCCTGGAAGCCGGATTACAGATCGGTAAACAGGAGTCGGCCTAGTTTTTGAATATGTCGAGGGTATGCCGGACACCCGGAAAAAATTGCATTCAACCCCGCGAGGTCGATCATGTCCCGAGCCATACTGCAAAATCTGCATCGTCAAAAACAGGCGCTTTTTCTCCTGTCCCACCTCCTGGACGAGGAGTTCCACCACCTGAGCAAGAGCGATCCCCAAGCCGTAGCCTCGGTGGAATTTTCCATTCAGGAACTGCTACGCCAGATCGCCGAGGAACGCCGGGGACTCAAGAGCGCCATCCACCAGATCGACCCCGCCCTGCCGGGCATTCGCGACCTGCCGTTGATTCTGGATGAGTCCATCCGAGACCAAGTCCGGGACACCCTTCGTCAAATCGACGTTCAGGAACAGGACTGCGCCCGGAAAGCCGCCCAGAACGCCGTGATCACCCGCGGCCTGATGGACCAGAACCAGGCCCTCCTGGATTACCTGACCAACGAAATCCGCCCCAAAAACGGCCATACCTATTCCCAGCGCGGCAGATGGCTGCACCCCGGCGACACGGGCGCCCTGCTTCAAGGCAGACTGTAGGATTTTCCCATGACCGTCGGCGTCAACTCCCTCCTGAACACCGGCAAGGGCGCGCTCCTGGCCTTCCAGTCCGCCATTCACGTCACCGGCGAAAACATCGCCAACGTGAACACCCCGGGCTACAGCCGTCGCTCCGTCCGCCTGGAAGAAAATCCCAGCATCGATTTCCGACCAGGGCAGATCGGAACGGGCGTCAGCGCCAAGGAGGTCATCCGCCACTACGACTATTTCATTGAGCGCCAGTACCTGGACAAGTCCTCGACCATGCACCGCTGGGATTCGCTCCAGGCAAACCTGCGTCAGGTGGAAATGCTGCTCAACGAATCCATCGGCGACGGACTGAACGACGTCATGGCCAAATTCTGGGCGGACTGGCAAAACGTCTCCCTGCGCCCGGACGACATGGCCTCCCGCGGCCAGCTCATGAACACGGCCCAGAACATGACCCAGATCATCAATCAGATTGAACGGGACATGGGCCTTTTCCAGCGCCAGATGGACGACTTCATCCGTCAGGACGTGGGGCGGGCCAATGAACTGATCAGGGAGATCGCCGACATCAACGGCAAAATCGCCGTCCACGACATCCCGGGATCCAACAACGCCAACGCCCTCCTGGACAAGCGCGACACCATGGTCCGCGAACTCGCCGGCCTGTTGGACATCCAAACCCAGGATAAGGGCAACGGCGAATTCTTCGTTATGACCACAGCGGGGCATACGCTGGTGGATGGGAAGAGTTTCTTTGAGTTGAAGTTTGAAGGGGCGCAAGCATTTCAATCTCTGGCCCCAACCTCAACGAGTAATATTAACTTTTCTGGTACATCAGAACGTGAATACCTTGTTGAAGTACTAGGTGGCGGTGATGCTGATGACGTGGCCACTTACAGGGTCTCGCTGGATGGCGGTGTCACTTGGCTCAAGGATGACAATGGAGTTCAACGCGAGTTCACTACCCAATTGCAGGCGAACAAGGTAACGATCGAAGACCTTGATATCTGGTTTGATGCCGGAGCATTAACCGCAGGTGACAAATTTACCATCGTGCCCAAAAGCGGGTTATATTGGTACGAAAATACGTCTTCAAAAATGAACATCACTCCCCAAATCCATTTTAACGGGGAGGATAACCGCCGAAGAATCACCGGCGGCTCCCTGACCGGCTACTTCAACTTCCGAGACGACTATATCGGCAACTTCCGGGAAAAACTGGACTCGCTCGCCTCAACCATGGCCTGGGAAGTGAACCGGATACACAGCCAGGGTGCTGGATTGGAAAATTTTGGGAAGGTGTTGGGGACGTTTGGAGTTGCCGATATAGGAATTCCCTTAAACAGTTTGTCCTCGGGCTTG
>SKYX01000419.1 GCA_007127655.1 Desulfonatronum sp. | reverse complement strand
TCGGGCTCATGCTTCGCTGATCTCCTCGCTGATGGCCATGCCGAAATGGCGTCCAGCTGCGTCCAGGCGGCAGAGAATTTCATCGCCCGGAGCCAGGGCCACCACGCTCACTGGGGTTCCGTCGGCCCGGACAAGGCGAATGGTCTCCGCGTTCTGCAGAAAAATCGTGCCGGTTCTGTCCCCGCAGGTCGCGGAAATCAGGATCAAGGGCCGGATCTCCACCTTGGCCCGACCAACAACAGCCAATGAGGTTTGGCCCTCGGCATCGACGATCAGCACTTCCCGTCCGGAGGCGACTTCTCCTAAATAGGCGGTCCGGTCCCGGGGCAGCAGGGTGTAGGCATGCACGGCCCCGGCGTTGATCCGGAAGGGCCGGGCCGCAACATACGGATTTTCCTCGGTCTCGGCATGGACCAGAAAGGTGAAGGCGCTGGAATTGCCCACCAGTATGCCCTGACCGGTGTGCAGCAGGGAGCAGGTGTCCACGCAGACCCGATGGCCCAGGCCCACGGGCGTGATGGCGTCGATCCGGGCCGTGCTCAGTTCCAAGCGGCCCTCGGAGAGTTTGAGAGCGGCCACGATGGCTTTCAGCTCATGTACGGCTTCCGGTAAAACCACCACGAAATCCACCCCTCGCTCCAGAATGCCCGCGGCCAGCCGGGCTTGATCCAGGGAGGCCACCTCCACGCCCAGGCCTTCGCCCTGGGCCAGGATGTTCTCCACGGGGATGATCTCCCAGCCCAGGCGCAACAAAACCTTGTCCTGGGTACGCAGGCAATGAACCGCGCTTTCCTCGTCGGCCTTGGACTCCAGGCAGACCGTGGATACCTCGTCCTCGGCCAGGACCGTGACCCGGCCCAGGGCCTTGATCTCATCAACCCGATCAATTGGGGCAATCAGGGCGTCCACGCCGGATTCCAGAGCCAGGGTCACGGCGGTCTTGTCAAAGGGTACGGCCTTGAACCAAACTTGGGTCATGATGCGCTCCTACTGTAACAGTTCCATGGCCTGGGCCACTTCCCAGTCATCGTGGACAATACCGTGCAGGGCCTGGACCAGCCGGGAAGGCTGGGCGGCCTGAAAGATGTTGCGGCCGATGGACAGGCCCGCGCCGCCGGCTTGCAAGCTGTCGTAGACCATGCGCACCAAGTCCTCGCTGCTGTCCAGCTTCGGTCCGCCGGCAATCACCACCGGCACGCAGCAGCCGTCCACAACCCTACGGAAGGACTCCACGCTGCCGGTATACGGGACCTTGACCACGTCCGCGCCCAGCTCCACGCCCACCCTGGCGCACTGGGCCACCACGTCCGGATCGTACTCGTTGCTGACTTTCGGCCCCCGGGCGTAAACCATGGCCAGCACCGGCATGCCCCAGTCCATGGCCGTGGAAGTCACCCGACCCATCTGCTCCAGCATGTCGCGCTCGGTTTCGTCGCCCAGATTGACGTGCAAGCTGACCGCGTCCGCGCCCAGCTTGATGGCGTCCTCCACAGTTCCTACCAAGATCTTGGCATTGGGAAATGGCGAAATGGACGTGCTGGCCGAGAGGTGGACGATCAACCCGATATCCGCCCCCTTGCCCCGGTGGGAGCAGCGCACCAAACCCTTGTGCAGGATGATGGCGTTGGCCCCGCCTTCGGCCACGCCGTTAATGGCGTCGCGCATGTCCACCAGCCCGTTAATCGGGCCGACGCTGACCCCGTGATCCATGGGCACGACGATGGTCCGGCCCGTGTTGCGGTTGAAGATCCGTTCCAGCCGGACGGCTTTGCCCAAGTGCATGTTCTGCATGATCGTTCCCCTCCCCCGGCATTGTCGCCTGGTGTTGTCCCTGGGGGTCGCCTCCGCCGTTTCAGCCATAAAAAAAGGGCCGCCGGCGGTTTGCCTGCGGCCCTTTGAGAGCGGTTTTGATAGAATTTCCTGCTATTTCGGATGCACCGCTTCCCTTTGACCACAGGCCAAACCACGCCAGAAATAAAAAAAACCAAAATAGAAGTTCGTGGTGAGGAAAGTGGTGGAGGAGTGCATGGGGATGTCCACTAGTGGAACCCGCTGGGGGTGTCAAGCGTTTTTGGATATTATTTCAAATTCCAATTCCGGATCAATGCTGGGACAATGTCGGGCGCTTTGCGAACGACACCTGCAAAGACAAAAAAAGCCCCCGTTTCCGGGGGCTAACGTAAGCGGAAATGGCGGAGAGGGAGAGATTCGAACTCTCGGTGCGGGGTTAGCGCACACACGATTTCCAATCGTGCTCCTTCGGCCAGCTCGGACACCTCTCCTGCTTGAAAAAAGAGTTAACTAAAGAATTGTTCAAAACTTGGCAAGTACTTTTTTACCCGATTATTTCGAAATGCGTTCAGGTGCCGCCGTACACGCGTCGTTACTGTTTTCGTCTTTTTTTCGACTTCCCTTGCGTCGACTCCGGACTCTTCGGCTGCGTACCGCAGCCCTTGGCCGGGCCTCAGCCGGAAAAACCGCCGCCTTTGCGCATGAGGAACGCGAAGACGATCACAACCAGGATGATGAATATCGAGGACAGAATGGTTTCCATGACGCCTCCTTGTCTTTTCCGATCAGGTTCAAGGGAGTTGAGACTGTCTGGAGCATTCCAGATAGTCGTTGAGGATGACGACGGCGGCCTGCTGGTCGAGCACGGCCTTGATCTTTCGGCCACGATGGTTCCCCTCGCGCAGATTGCGCTCGGCCTCCACCGAGCTGAAGGCTTCGTCCTGAAACACCACCGGCACATCCGTTCGACGCCGCAGGCTTTCTGCGAAATTTCGAACCTGGCGGGTGGTTTCCGTTTCTTGGCCGTTCAGTGCTTGGGGGAAACCAAGCACAATGGTCTGGACGCTCTCCTGGGCCACAATGGCCAATACGTCTGCAAACAGCCGCTCCCGGGTGGTCCGCTCCAGGGTCGCATAGGGGTGGGCCAAAAGTCCCAGGCCGTCGCTCAGGGCCAAGCCCACCCGTTTTATTCCATAGTCGATGCCCAGAACGCGCATATCCAAACCCGATTCGTTAGCAGTCAGGCAAAACAGGTTGAACAGTTTAGTGAACAAACAATGATATCTTGGAATATTTTCCTGGCAATCATTACCGTAGGGGCAGGCCTTGCGCCTGCCCTGGTTCTACGCAATACCGGTATATTGCTGTTGCTCCGCATTGCCGCGTCCATTTGGGCGGCCGCGAGGGCCGCCCCTACGGAGGGCCAAACGCGACATGGGCATATCTATCACACTGTTCAGGTTCCTTATATCCTGGCGACTCCGGAATCCCGTGCGGCCTGCTCCACCCGTTCGGCTACGGCGTCGGCCACACCGGGGTGGAAGGCGCTGGGGATGATCACGCCCTGGGCCAGTTGCTCGTCGTCCACGCAATCCGCGATGGCCTGGGCCGCGGCCAGCTTCATGGCCTCGTTGATATCCGAGGCCCGGCAGTCCAGAGCGCCCCGGAAGATGCCGGGGAAGCAGAGCACGTTGTTGATCTGGTTCGGATAGTCGGAGCGACCGGTGGCGATCAGGCAGTCCAGATCCGCGATCTCCTCGGGCAGGATTTCCGGAATGGGATTGGCCATGGCGAAGATGATTGGCTTGGGGGCCATCTTCAGCACGTCTTCCCGTTTCAGGGTTCCCGGACCGGATACGCCCACAAATATGTCCGCTCCCTTGATCACGTCGGCCAGGGTGCCTTGTTCGTTGTTCGGGTTGAAAATCCGGGCGCACTCTTCCTTGACCGGGTTCATGCCCTTGGTCCGCCCGCGATAAACCACCCCGGTACGATCGCAGGGGATGATGTTTTTCACCCCGGCCTCGGCGAACATCTTGGCGCAGGCCACTCCGGCGGCCCCAAACCCGTTGACTACCATCTTGAGATCCTCAATCTTCTTGCCAGTCAGTTTCAAGGCGTTGAGGAGCGCTGCCAAGGCCACCACCGCAGTACCGTGCTGGTCGTCGTGGAACACCGGGATGTCCAACCGTTTCTTCAACTCCTGCTCCACGATGAAGCAGTTCGGAGCGGCCACGTCTTCCAGGTTGATCCCGCCGAAAGTCGGGGCAACCTTTTCCACGAAGTCGATCAGCTCTTCCGGGGTCGTGGTCTTCACGCACAGCGGAAAGGCGTCCACCCGGCCAAAGGCCTTGAACAGCACGGCCTTGCCTTCCATCACGGGCATGGCCGCCAGGGGCCCGATGTTCCCCAGCCCCAGGACCGCGGTTCCGTCGGAAACCACGGCCACGCAGTTCTGGCGGATGGTCAAATCAAAGGACCGGTCCGGGTCCTTTTGGATCGCCTGGCAGACCCGAGCCACGCCGGGCGTGTAGGCCATGGCCAGTTCGTCCGGATTGTCCACCGACGAGGTGGGGGCGATTTCCAGCTTGCCGCCGTCGTGAATGGCCATAGTCGTGTCCGTGGCCCAGGAATCCAGAACGCTGGACAGGGCTTGCACCGCGGAGACCACCTTTTCCCCGTGCTCCACGGAAGTGGCGTAAAACTCCAACGAAATCTCCTCGGCCTCCATGTCTTCGCCCACGCGAAAGAACTGGATCAGACGCGCGCCTTCACGGCCCAGGGTTTCCAGCAGTAAAACGCGATTCTCCTGCTTCTTCTCCATGCGGATGTCCATGGTAAAACTATAACTTGCGGAAAAATGGGTGCTCATGACGAGTAGGGCTCCTTTTGCTGAATGTGAACCTGAGTAGAGATCTCAGGGATGTATATTGACAGAGAAATTCAGGCCGCCTTTGCATACTGCAAAGGATAGAATCCCTGCTTGGAGGCGTCAAGAATCACGACTTCAACGACGGAATCATCTTCAGCATAGCTGATATGGGTATTCCAATCCTGGGAGCGCTCTCGAACTATTTTTTTGTCTGAAATTCTTAAAACAAGAATATCGTCATCTTCATCGTAAATGAAGTGCATGATCAACCCTCCCATTTGAAAAAATGCATGACTGTCTTCACGACAACCACATGTTCAATAGCAACAGCGACACAAATCATGTTGTCCTCTCGGCCATCAAAATCCTTACCAATCCACGCCTTGAAACTGTCTTTATAACGCACGGTTCCTGTTTCGAGAAGTTCAGCGAGCATTTCGAAATCAATGCCCCGTTCGGACATTCTCTGTCTCGCATGTTTTGTAATATAAACTTCACGTTCAAAACGATTACTGAACATGCTATTGTCGCTCCGGAACAAACCGGGCCTGAGTGATGCGTTTGACGGCGTTTTTTTCCCAGTCCGGGCCGTCGAGCAGGGAGGCGAGGTATTCAACGGTGTGCAGGACTTCCCGGGGGCGTCCCAGCTCGTTCAGGCATCGAGTCAGCCCGATGCGGCAGGACGGACATCCGACGAGGATCGGCTCGGGGGAACCAACCTGGCTGATGTCCGTGCGCAGTTGGTCGATCTTGCGCCGACGCAGCTTGTTGTAGATGGCCGGGGAAGTCATGGCCCCCAGGCCGCTCTCCCCGCAGCAGTGCGGGCTGACGCGGACCTTGGCGTCCAGAAGCTTGCCCAGGGATTCGGCATAGATTCTGGCCGCCTTGACGCCCTCCACTCCGGACCATTCGCCGTGACACGCGGCGTGGTAGAGCAGTTCCCGGGGCGCTCCGGCCTGAAGTGACTGGATCAGCGGCCTGTCCTGTTTTTGGGCCTGCTTGCGTCCCTGTTTCTGGCTTAGGCGTTGGAGGAGAAACTGCAAGGCGTCCTGGTGCTCCAGGGTTGGGCCGGAAGACGAAGCCAGATTGTAATCGCGCAACCCCGCCCGGCAGGAGCCGCAGGCCGTGATCACGTGGGAAACCGTGAAGCCCTGGGCCCTGGCCTTGTTCAGCAAGCGGTTCAGTGCGGCAATGTTCCGCTCCCGATTGGCCCCGAAGGCCTGCTCGCCCCCGCTGGCCAGCAGCGGATACCCGCAGCACAGGTGGGATTCGGGGAGAATGACCTGACAGTTCGCGTCCAACAACAGGGAGATGGTGGCCAGCCCGATGGAGCGGAAAAAGAGCCCGGCCCCGCAGCCTGGAAAATAGAGGACGGTCTCCTTGTTCGGGATTGAGCCTCCGTTGCCGGCCGGGAGAAAGACGCTGCCTTTGCCCAAGTTCAGGCTCTCGGACAGGTTCTTCATCTCCATGCTCGGCCCCTTGCCCTGGAGCAGAGGACTCTCGGCCCGTCGGCGCCATCTGGAGGGAATCAGCCCCACGGCCGTGTTCTGAACGGACTGGGCCACGGCCAGAAACTTGGCCGCCCTGGGCAGGCGGCACGCCGGGTCCTTGGCCATATAGTCCAGAATGCGATTCTTGAAGGGATGACCGTCTGCGCCCTTGCCCTTGAGGTAGCCTCGCAGATCCAGGATCACGTCCGGCGTATTGATCCTCACCGGACAGGCGGACATGCATTTGCCGCAACCCGTGCAGTGTTCCATCAGCCGCCCCAGTTCCTTAAGCAGGCGCTGATCCGGCTGTCCGGACTGGAGCTGGGTGTAGAATACTGCCTCGATCATCGCCCCCATGCTGATGTTCTTGTTCCGGGGATGGAACAACAGCCCCTTTTCCGGGAGGTACATGGGGCAGACCTGCTTGCACTTACCGCACCGGGAACAGGTCTGGATGTTGGTCAGCAGTTTGATCAGCCGCGCCCGCTCCGGCAAGCCGCTCTGGCGTAGATCCTGGATCAGGCGGTTGAAGGAAAAGGTGAACGGCTGGGTCGGTTGCTCCCGGCTGGTCAGCTTGCCAGGGTTAATGATGTTCCCGGGGTCGATCTTGGCCTTGTAGGCTTTGAGCGCCTTGATCTTTTCCTCGGGCAGGAAGGCGATCTTGGTGATCCCGATGCCGTGCTCACCGGACACCGCGCCCTTGAGTTCCAAAACCTTCTTGAAGACCTCTCCGGCGGCTTCCTCGGCCTGGTGCAGCATGTGCGGATCATTGGAGTTCACCGGAATGTTCACGTGGCAGTTGCCGTCTCCGGCGTGCATGTGGTTGGCCACGATGACCCTGGTTCCGCGCATCCGGGAAAGGATAGCGTCCAACTCGGGCTGTTGACGGGGATAGCGATTGCGCAAATCCTGGAAAAAGAACTGGGTCTGGATCTCGAATTCCTGGTCGGACAATTCCTTGGCCGTAATCTCCCCGCGCAAAATTCGGGCGCAGTAGTCCAGCTCCATCTCCACGAACTCGTCGCTGTCCGGCAGGCCTTCCAGTCCGCCCACTTCCTGGAGCGCCTTGCGGTAGGCCTTGGCCAGATAGCGCAGGTTCAACTGTTCCAGGAAGTCGGAAAACTCCGGGATCACCTTCAACGGGATGACAATGTCCTCGTTGATCTTGAATCCGCTGGTCCGGCGAGTAATGGCACTCAGGCGGTGCCGGTCCTCCCAGAACACCTCGGCCTGCCGGGCGTCCGTGGCCGTGAACACCTCGACGTTCTCGTACGGGCCGACAATGTCCACCACCGTGCCCACGGCCTCGTCCAGGGCCGCCTCGTCATCGGAATCCATCTGGATCAGCAGCACGGAGATGGGGTCGCCTTCGTAGCGGGAGGACTTTTTCTGGTACTCAATGGCCTGGACGTACTTCGGGCCGAATTCCTCCAAAGCGGACATCTTGACCAGGTCGCCCTGCTCCCGGATGGTGTCGCGCATGCCCACCAGATCGTTGATCACCAACATGGCCGGGTGCATGCTCCGTCCGTAGAATTCCAGGCACAGAGTCCGGGAAAAGGCCGGTTGGGGATACAGGGTGAAACAGGCCTCGGTGATCACCCCGTCCACGCCCTCCTTCTGAATGCCCGGCAATCCGCCAAAAAATTTGTTGGTCACGTCCTTGCCCAGGTCCGCCCCCCGGATCTCGCTCCCGTGCAAAGCGATGGTCTCCGTGACCCGACCGTGGTCGTCCAGGATTTCAAAGATTGCATCCTCATGGGGCAAAATTTTGTGCCGGGGATGGTTCTTGCGGCACACCTCGATACGCTCTCCATTGGGCAAGACCATCACGTAGCTGAGAATGTTGTCCAGGGTGGTCCCGTACTCGAAGGCAAAGGGCCCGCCGGCGTTCTCGGAAATGTTGCCGCCCAGGGATGAGGCGGCCTTGGAGGCCGGGTCAACGGTAAACAGCAAACCCTGGGCCGCCGCGGCCTGAATCGCGTTCAGGGTAATCATCCCGCTCTGGGCGCACAGAACTTTTTCCTGAACGTCGATGTTCAAAACGGCCTTCATCCGGCTCAGGCTGAGAATCACCGTCCTTCGACCGGCCGGGATGGCCCCTCCGGTCAGGCCGGAGCCGCCGCCCCGGGGCACGAGACTGAACTCCAGCTCATTGGCCAACCGGATGATGCACTGAACCTGTTCCGTGTTTTCCGGGGCCAGAACGAGCAAAGGCAGTTCCAGGCGCAGGTCCGTGGCGTCGGTGGAACACTCCACCAGGGTGTTGGGCTGGTTGTTGACGCACTCCTCCGGCAGACACTGCAGCAAGCGCTTGATCAGGTTCTGTTTGAACGACTGCTCCGCTTCATAATCCCGCCAGAAGTGCTCCACGGCCTCTTGCAAGGCCGTGGCGTACTCCGGAGCCAGGGACGGGACAATGGCCGCCAATTGGTTGTCCACGCTGCGACGGACCATTTCCTGGGGGATAAACGGGTTGTAGCGGAGCAGAAACAGCTCGGCGGCCAGGTCCACGGCCAGCGTGCGCACGGTTTCCGGCCAGGACTCGACCTGGTCCTGAGTCAGGTTGAAAATTCGGGGCAAAAGACGAATATGGGGGACGGAAAGATGGGGTCCGCGCTGGGTCATGATGGGTACCAACTTGAAAAAGGCGAAAAAGGACTAATATTAGGCAAGACGTCGTGGAAAGACAAGGCGAAAATTTACGCATTTTTTGTGACGGCGAGGCCTCGACGCAGGCTTCGTGGAAACGACCTGCTGGACCGTGACCAAGCGGGATCAGGCGCGTATAAGTTGGATTCGTCCGAACATGGCCTGGCCCAGGGAGATACAGGCGTCGTTGGGGGGGAGATGAGTATGGACCAGGGGGGTCAGGCCGCGCAGGGACAGGGCTTGGGGCAGCAGCGTGCTCAGGGTGGCGTTCTGCATCACCCCGCCGCTCAAGCCCACGGTACGCGTACCGGATCGCACGGCCAGCAAGGCCGCGAGTTCGGCCAGACCGCGGATCAAGCCCAAATGGAAACGCCGACTGATCGTTCCGACCGGCTTCCCGGCCTCCCAGTCGGCATGGACCTGACGGAACAGCAGCAGGGTATCCAATTGGACCGGGTCCCGGCCGGCCAGGACCGGACAGGCGTATTGCGCGGCCTGGATATCGAGGCTTTGAATCCGTTCCAGGAGAATCGCAGCCTGTCCTTCGTAGGCCATGACGTGCTTCAGGCCGAGCAGACCGGACACGGCATCGAACAGGCGCCCGCAACTGGTGGTCACCGGGCAGTTGATCCCCTTTTCGAGCATGGCCCCCACGAAGGCGTCGGCCTGGGCATGTTCGTCCAGCCAGGGCCAGGGCCGACTCCCGGGGACAGTAATCCCGATGCTCCATAAGTAGCTTCTGGCCATGCGCCAGGGTTCTCGGGCCGCGGCCTCGCCGCCGGGCTGAGCCACCGGCGTGAAGTGGGCCGCACGACTGAACATCCCGCTCCGCGGATCCACCAGCAAGGCCTCGCCGCCCCAGATGGTCCGATCCGTGCCCAGCCCGGCCCCGTCCAGGGCCAGCCCCAGGCTGGGCTCCTCGTGTCGGTTTTCAGCCAGAACCGCGAGGACATGGGCCACGTGATGCTGCACTTGCGTCAGGGGGATCTCCTGACGCTCGCTTACCTCCCTACCATGGCCGGTGCTCATGTAGTCCGGATGCAGATCCGCGACCAGCATTTCAGGCCGAACCCGCAAAATATTCCGCATATGGCGGATGGTGTCCTGGTAAAAGGAAAACGTTTCCAGGTTGGTCAGATCCCCGACGTGCTGACTGACAAAGGCTTGGTCACCCTTGGTCAAACAGACCGTGGCCTTGAGTTCCGGTCCCAGCCCCAGCACGCACGGCCCATCGCGGCTCACAAAAACCGGAGACGGCGTATAGCCCCTGGCTCGCCGGAACGATTCGGGCCGACCGCTCTCCCGGTTCACGCGCAACACGGAATCGTCGCAGCGGATCAGGATGTCCCGGTCGTGGAACAGGAACAGATCGGCCAAGGGCGCAAGGCGCTCCAGGGCTTCCCGGTTGCCCAGGGCGATGGGTTCACTGCTCAGGTTGCCGGAGGTCGCCACCAGGATCGGGAGCCGCTCCGGACCCACGGATTCCCGAAACGCGTCCAGCAGGACATGATGCAGGGGCGTGTAGGGCAGCATCAGCCCAAGACGATCCGTGTCCGGGGTCAAATGCTTTGAGAGCGCAGGCTCGGCGGCGATCAGACGCGGCAGGAGGACGATGGGCCGCTGGGCGGACAACAGATGCTCCCGCTCCGTCGGGTCCGCCTCCACCACCCGGAGGGCGGTTTCCAGGTCCGGGGCCATCACGGCCAAAGGCTTCTCCCACCGCTGCTTGCGCCGTCGCAACTCGGCCACGACTTCGTCATCCCCCGCGTCGCAGACCAGATGAAATCCGCCCAGGCCCTTCACGGCAAGAATCTTCCCATCGGCCAGGGTCGTAGCCGCCCTGCTCACTGCCGCGTTTCCCACGGCCAAGCGTTCCCCCGACGGGGAACTCAGCCAGACCCGCGGCCCACAGACCGGACAGCAATTGGGTTGGGCGTGAAAGCGGCGATCCAGGGGGTCTTCGTACTCCCGCAGACAGTCCGGGCATTGCTCGAAGCAGGCCATGGAGGTCATGGGCCGGTCGTAAGGGATGCTCCGGGTGATGGTCAGACGCGGTCCGCAGTTGGTGCAGTTAATGAAGGGATAGCGATAACGACGATCTCGCTGGTCGAACAGCTCCCGCAGACAATCCGCGCAGGTGGCCATGTCCGGGCTGATGAGCACTTGGTGGCCTTCGGCGGTAACGCTTCGCAAAATGGCAAACCCCTTTTCGTCCGGCCGGAGGGAGACCGCCTCGACCGCCATCGAGGTGATTCGGGCCAGCGGCGGCAAGGAACACCGCAATCGGTCCGCGAAGACGGCCGCGTCCGCCCCCTGGACCTCAATAACCACTCCCTCGGAGGCGTTGCGGACGAATCCGGTCAATCCTGAATCCAAAGCCAGCTTGTAGACCGTGGGGCGAAA
The DNA here is from genome assembly GCA_007127655.1 of Desulfonatronum sp. Taxonomy (GTDB): domain Bacteria; phylum Desulfobacterota; class Desulfovibrionia; order Desulfovibrionales; family Desulfonatronaceae; genus Desulfonatronum. Next base: position 3,845 of record SKYX01000419.1, on the reverse strand, counting down.
TCCCACGCCCTGCACCTGGCCGGCGACAACAATGCGAAAACGGAATGTAGGAGGCATGTTCAGGGCCGGTCAGCGTTGGAACAGTGGCAAAAAAGCCCCGAGGCGATGCAATATCGCCCCGGGGCCAAGGGGAGGGGAGGAAAATGCGATCGGAGACGCAGGGCGCTATATCCCGGAGAGCATGTTCTGCTCGCCCTTGCTCAGCAGCCGGTCCAGGTCCAGCAGAATCAGCAGGCGGTCGGCCAGCTTGCCCACCCCACTGATGTATTCGGACTCAATGCCGGAGATGATCGGCGGTGGCGGTTCTACGGTGTTCGCCGGGATGCGCAGCACCTCGGAGACCGAATCCACAACGAAACCGATGATGACGGAGTTGATCTCGATGACGATGATCCGGGTGTGTTTGTCGTGTTCCTGGGCAGCCATGCCGAAGCGCTTGCGCAGATCGATAATCGGAATGACCTTGCCGCGCAAGTTGATCACACCCTCCACGAAATCCGGGGCCTTGGGCACCCGGGTGATGCCCATCATCCGGATGATCTCCTGGACCTTGAGGATCTCCACCCCGAACTCTTCGTCGCCGATATGAAAGGTGACCAGTTGAAGCAGGGCGCTGTCCTTTTCCTGTCGGGCATAATGTTCTTGCATGCGATTTCTCCCTAAGCGGTGAACGGCTCAGTGACTGTTCTGAAATCCCCTATCACCTGAGACGCGGACCGGCAACACTAAACGTTCTTCAGTTCCTGGACAAGGTTTTGCAGGTCCTGGGCCTGTCTGGCCAGTTCGGAGATGGCTTGGGCCGACTGGTTCATGACCTCGCTGGTTTCCGAAGCGATCCGGTTGATGTCCTCCACCCCGCGGTTGATTTCCTCACTGGTGGCGGACTGCTCTTCAGCGGCCGTGGCGATGGACCGGACCTGATCCGCGGCCTGTTCGGCCAAGACCAAAATTTCCTTCAGGGCTTCGCCAGACTTGTTGGCCAATTGGGTGGCTTCCTCAATGGCGGCCACTGACTGGTCCATGCCTTGAATATTGGTTCGTGTGCCCTGCTGAATGGCGGTGATGGCCTCGCCCACTTCCTTAGTGGCGTTCATGGTCTTTTCGGCCAGCTTGCGCACCTCGTCGGCCACCACGGCAAACCCTCGTCCCGCGTCCCCAGCCCGGGCCGCCTCGATGGCCGCGTTCAGGGCCAGGAGGTTGGTCTGGTCCGCGATATCCTCGATCACGTTCATGATCCGTCCGATTTGTTCGGCCTGCCGTCCCAGGTCATTCAAATTTTCCTTCATTTCTCCGGCCTGCCGCTGGACCTTGTTGATGGCGACGACCGAGTCGCTGACCACTTTCGCACCATCCTCGGCCTTGGTCCGGGCTTGATCTGAAGCTTCGGCGGCCTGAGATGCGTTCTTGGCCACTTCCAGGACCGTGGCGTTCATCTCTTCCATGGCCGTGGCCGTCTCCCCGGTCCGGGCGCGCTGCTCCTCGGACCCGCGGCTGGCCTGCTCCACCTGGGCGGCAAGCTGTTCGGATGCAGAGGTCATCTGTTCCACCACGCCTTCAATGCTCCCCGCGGCCTGAAGCATGCCGTCCCGCTTGGCCTGTTCGGCCTGACGCTTGGCTTCCTCGGCCTCCTGGGTGGCCAGGTTGCATTCATGGGCCTTGCGATCGGCTTCCTCGGCTTTGTCGTCAGCCTCTTGAATCTTGGCCTTCAAGTTGGCCACCATGGTTTTCAAGGCTTGGGCCAATGTCCCGATTTCGTCCTTGCTTTTGATGTCCAGCTGCTCATCCAGTCGGCCCTGGGCCACCAAGGTTGCAAAATTGGTGGCGCGTCCGATGGGGCCGGACAAGGTCCGGGCGAAAAGCGCACCCACGGCGATCATCACCGCGCCGATAATTACGCTGACCAGCAAAATGGACATGAGAATGCTGTTTTGGGCCTGCTCAATGATGCTGCGCTCGACCCCGATGAAAAACATGCCGTCCACGTTACCCGTCGCGTCGATCAGTGGCCAATAGGCCGTATCGTAGTTTCGCCCCAGAATCAGATTGCGATCGAAAAATGTCTGTTGTTGGCGCAGCACCGTGGAAATCACGTTTGGATTGTCCATCTTCGTGCCCACGACCCGCTGTCCGTCGCGCATGATAGTCGTAGCCAGACGGGTGTCGCCCTCGAAAATTGTGGCTTCCACGCCGAAGCGCTGTTTCAGTTCATCAACGAACTGAAAATTCCCAAGGTCAAACCCCGAGGTGACCACGCCGATGATCCGGCCACCCATCTCTACCGGATACCCGGCACGGAGCGAAAACTTGATCACCGTACCCTTTTCGATGCCCACGCTGGGCTGGCCCCGCAGGGCCTTTTGGACATTGACCTGCCCGGCCACGCTGTCCCCGACATTTTCTGAATGCCCCCTGGCCACCACAACGCCGCGAGCGTCGGAAAAGGTCAGAAAGTCGACCCCGGTCTGTTGGATCACATCCCGAGCCAGGGCGCGCAAAAAGCCGACGTTGCGGTCTTCAATGGCGTGTTGCACCTCGAAATTAGCGGCCAAAAGCATACCCACGGTTTCGAGCAACACTTCCGAGTCCTCGATTTCCGCCTCGACGGCCCCCTTGAACCCGCCCAGTTCCTCCAGGGCCTTTTCATCGAACCCTTTGGTGACATAATGGTTCGTGGTCAGAAACAGGACCCCGCTGGTCAGAAGAACCGCCAGAACGATGATGCCGATCAGCTTACCGAAAATTGGGATACGCATCTCTACCTCTGCTCCAGAATTTTATATTATTGAAGAAACGAAGAGCTTAACTCATCGGTCGATTGTACCAATATCTTAAGGAAGCAATCGTCAGATTGAGAATAAATTCTCAAACATTGTTGGCCATATTTTCTGTTCACGGCCGCATGAACACCATAAACACTCCGTCACCATGCCATAATATTCGCCAGGTTGTAAATCCGGGCCAACAAATTGAAATGGTTACAGTTAAACATACAAAGCCAGTCAAGTTTAGAGAGACCTTCGGTTTATGCACGAATTGAAACTTTTTTCTTGCCAGCCTTACTGGTTTTGGATATGATCGATCTCTTTTTGAAAGTTTCCCTCACGAACGTCGATCCGAATCGTCTCGTGAGGCCGGGAGGTGAAGACAACTTGCCAGGAATTGTTTTGAGTGAAAACGATCACTTTGATTTTGCATTGCGTAAATTCAAGAAACAGGTGGAAAAGGCCGGCATCCTTTCCGAACTGAAAAAGCGGCAGCACTACGAAAAGCCCAGCGTTCAGAAGAAGAAAAAGGAAGCCGCGGCTCGCAAACGCGCCGTCAAGAAATCCCGAAAAATAAACTCCTTACGATGAGCCTTCAAGAGCGGATTGAGCGCGATTTCATCGCCGCCTACAAAAACAAGGACACCGACTTGGTGGCCGTCTTGCGTATGCTCAAGACGGCCGCCAAGAATCTTCAGGTGGACCTCCAGCGCCCCCTGACCGACGACGAAGTCCTCGACCTCGTGCTCAAGCAGATCAAGCAGCGCCAGGAGTCCATCGACATGTACTCCAAGGCCGGCCGGGACGAATTGGCCGCCAAGGAGGCCGCGGAACTGGAACTGTTGCGCGCCTACCAACCCCAACCCCTCTCCGCCGAAGAACTGGCGGCGCTGATCGAGACTGTGTCCACCGAACAAGGTGCCACCTCCATCAAGGACATGGGGCGGGTCATTCAGGCGATCATGAACACCCACAAAGGGCGGGTGGACGGCAAGGCCGTCAGCGAACTGGTGCGGAACCGCCTTTCTTCCTAAAAACACGCCCGGTTCCATTTTGCAATGGAATCCCGAACACTTCTTCTTC
>SKYX01000308.1 GCA_007127655.1 Desulfonatronum sp. | reverse complement strand
GGTCCAATGGCGCGGGCAAGTCCACCACCCTGATGACCATCTCCTCGGTAGTCCCGGTGCGCTCCGGAAGCATCACCTTCCTGGGCAAGGACATCACCAAGACGGCCACGGACAAGGTCGTGGCCATGGGCATCACCCAGGTTCCGGAAGGCAGGATGATCTTTCCGGCCTTGACGGTCCTGGAAAATCTGCGCATGGGCGGTTATCTGCGCAAGGACAAAGCCGGATTGAAAGATGACGAGGAGCGGGCCTTTGAAATGTTTCCAATCCTCAAGGAACGCCGCAAGCAATACGGCGGCACGCTTTCCGGAGGCGAACAGCAGATGCTGGCCATCGGCCGCGCCCTGATGGCCCGGCCCAAGCTGCTCCTGCTGGACGAGCCGTCCCTGGGACTGGCGCCCATCGTCGTGGAAAATATCTTCGACGTCATCGTCCAGATCAACAAGGAAGGCACCACAGTCCTCCTGGTGGAACAAAACGCCCAAATGGCCCTCCAAATCGCCCACCGAGGCTACGTTCTGGAAACCGGCCTGGTCACCATGTCCGGAAAAGCCTCGGATCTGTTGGAAGATCCCAAGGTTCAGGCCGCGTATCTTGGTATGGATTGAGAACTTATTCTATGCAACAACTAGGTAGGTAATCATGGAAGACACGACCCTGGATGTGAAAGAAGCGTTGCACATCATTGCGGAACAACTTCCAGATGATGCGTCCTGGAATGACGCTCTAGACCGCATTCGTTTTCGCATGGCGATCGCAGAAGGGAAAAGAGCTGCAATTTCTGGAGAATTTGCTACAGATGAGGAAGTCCGCAAAGTTTTTGCAAAATATGGGGTTGAATGTTGATCCTTCGATGGACTCTGATAGCTCTAGCAGATTTTGAGCATGCACATGACTATGTAGCGCAAGACAACTCTGAATCCGCGAGACGCATTGCGCAATACATAATGGATGCGACAGAAAAGATATTACGTTTTCCACGAATAGGTCGAGTTGGCGAAGACGAAGAAACACGTGAATATCTGGTTCCCAAAACACCCTATATGCTCATTTATTCTATCAATGGCGACACTATAGAGCTTCTTCGGGTTTGGCATATGTCACAAAAATCAAAGGACTTCCAGCATCAGCCGCTTGACTCAAAAAGAACGAATCTTCCAAAATCATGACTCAATAAATCAAGGAAACCTCTTCCATGCACCATGAATCAGAAATCCCTTTCGGACTGACCTTTGACGACGTTTTGCTTGTCCCGAGCTATTCGGAAATTTTACCGGACAAGGCGGATGTGCGGACCCGGATCACGCCGGAGATTGAGTTGAACATTCCTTTGGTCAGCGCGGCCATGGACACGGTTACGGATGCGCGGATGGCCATTTCCATGGCCCGGGCCGGGGGGATGGGCATCATCCACAAGAACATGCCCATCGAGCGCCAGAAGATCGAGGTGGAAAAGGTCAAGAAGTCCGAGAGCGGGATGATCATCGACCCGGTGACCATCCATCCGGATGACAGCGTCGCCAAGGTCCTGGAGATGATGGCTGAATACCGGATATCCGGCCTGCCCGTGGTGGAAAACGACCACCTGGTGGGCATCGTCACCAACCGGGACGTACGGTTCGTCACGGACATGGAGTCCAAGGCCCGGGAGATCATGACCAGTGAGAATCTGGTCACCGTTCCCGTGGGCACGACCCTGGACCAGGCCAAGAACCTGCTGCATGAGAATCGGATCGAGAAACTGTTGGTGGTGGATCACAACCAGAAGCTGCGCGGTCTGATCACCATCAAGGACATCGAGAAGGTCAAGAAGTACCCCCATTCCTGCAAGGATTCCGTGGGGCGGCTGCGGGTGGGCTGCGCCGTGGGCGTGGGCGCGGACGGCGAGGCCCGGGTGGCGGCCCTGCTGCAATCCGGGGCGGACCTGTTCGTCGTGGATTCGGCCCACGGGCATACGAAGAACATCCTTGAGGCCGTCCGGAGGATCAAGGGCAGCTTTCCCCATTGCCAGCTCGTTGCCGGAAACGTGGCCACCTACGAGGGTGCCCGGGATCTGATCCGGGCCGGGGCCGACGCGGTCAAGGTGGGTATCGGTCCGGGCTCCATCTGCACCACCCGGATTGTGGCCGGAGTGGGCGTGCCCCAAGTCACGGCGATCATGGAGGCGGTCCGGGCTTGCCGCGAAGCGGACAAATGCCTGGTGGCGGACGGGGGAATCAAGTTTTCCGGTGACGTGGTCAAGGCCATTGCCGCGGGCGGGGACTGCGTGATGATCGGCAGCCTGTTCGCCGGAACCGAGGAAAGCCCCGGTGAAACCATTTTGTACCAGGGTCGTTCCTACAAAATCTATCGGGGCATGGGTTCCATCGACGCCATGCGCGATGGCAGTTGCGACCGGTATTTCCAGGAAAAGTCCTCCAAGCTGGTTCCCGAGGGTATTGTCGGCCGAGTGCCGTACAAGGGCCCTGTCACGGAGAGCCTCTACCAACTCGTAGGCGGCCTGCGTTCCGGTATGGGCTACCTGGGCTGCCCGGACCTGAGGGCCCTCCAAACCCAAGCCAAGTTCGTGCGCATCTCCCCGGCCGGGCTACGGGAAAGCCATGTACACGACGTGATCATCACCAAGGAAGCCCCCAACTATCGCGTGGAGAATTTCTCATAATGCAGACAGACAACGTCATTATCCTGGATTACGGCTCCCAGTACACCCAGTTGATCGCCCGCCGGGTGCGCGAAGCTGGGGTCTATTCGGAAATCCACCCCTGCACCATCACGACCGAGGAACTTCGGGCCCTGAACCCCAAGGCATTGATTCTCTCCGGCGGACCGGCCAGCGTGATCAACAACGAGGCTCCGTCCCTGGATCCGCGCATCCTGGACTGGGGCCTGCCCATTCTCGGCATCTGCTACGGCATGCAGCTTCTGGCGCATATCGGCGGCGGGGAGGTCGTTCCATCCCAGGACAGGGAATACGGCCGGGCCGAGTTGTTCATCACCGGGGAGTGCCCTCTTTGGCAGGGATTGGCGATCACCGAGGGACTCAAGGTCTGGATGTCCCACGGAGACAAGGTATTGAACCCTCCGCCTGGATTCATTCCCCTGGCCCGGACCAGCCGGGTGGACGTGGCGGCCATGGCCGACGCTTCCCGTAAGATCTATGCCTTGCAGTTCCACCCGGAAGTTGCCCATACCGAAGACGGCGACACGATCCTGCGCAACTTTTTATTCAGAGTAGCCGGCCTGCACCCAACCTGGAACATGGCCTCCTTTCTGGAAGAAAACCTGGCTCGACTGCGCGACCAAATAGGGGAGCAGGAGCAGGTGATCTGCGCGCTCAGCGGCGGCGTGGACTCCACCGTGGTTGCCGTGATGTTGCACAAGGCCATTGGTCGCAGGCTGCACTGCGTCTTGGTGGATAACGGCCTGCTGCGCATGGGTGAGGGCGAGGAAATCGTGGCCTATCTGCGCCAACATTTCGACCTGAACCTGCACTACGCTCAGTCCCAGGACCTGTTCCTTTCGCGGCTCAAGGGCATTGAGGACCCGGAGGAAAAGCGCAAGATCATTGGCCATACCTTCATCGAAGTCTTTGAACAGGAAGCCAAATCCCTCACCGGAATCAAGTATTTGGCCCAAGGGACATTGTACCCGGACGTCATTGAAAGCATCTCCTTCAAAGGGCCATCAGCGGTGATTAAAAGCCACCACAACGTGGGCGGGCTGCCGGAGACGATGGACCTGGACCTGATCGAACCCCTGCGAGAACTGTTCAAGGACGAGGTGCGCAAAGTGGCCGTGGAACTCGGCCTGCCGGACTTTATCGTTTGGCGGCACCCGTTTCCCGGACCGGGGCTGGCCATCCGCATCCTGGGAGAAGTCACCCCGGAACGGCTGGACATCCTGCGGCAGGCCGACAAAATCGTCCACAGCGAACTCATGGCCGCGGGTTGGTACTACAAAGTCTGGCAAGGCTTCGCCGTGCTCCTGCCCCTGAAAACCGTGGGCGTGATGGGCGACGAGCGGACCTACGAGCATGTCGTCGCCCTGCGCATTGTGGACAGCATCGACGCCATGACCGCGGACTGGTCTCGGGTGCCCTCGGAAATCCTGGCCCAGATCTCCAACCGGATCATAAATGAGGTCAAGGGCGTAAACCGGGTCGTCCTGGACATCTCCTCCAAACCGCCCAGCACCATTGAGTGGGAGTAGGCACATGTTCGGCATCGGCACAACGGAACTGCTCATCATCATGCTCGTGGCCCTGATCGTCCTGGGTCCGAAGCAGCTTCCCGGCATCGCCCGTTCCCTGGGCAAGGCCCTGGGAGAATTTCGGC
>SKYX01000340.1 GCA_007127655.1 Desulfonatronum sp. | reverse complement strand
CCAGCTTGGCCCGCATCCCCGTCAACCAATGATCGCGGTAGACGTCGGGGAACGATTCCAACACCTCGTTGGCCAGGTCAACGGCTTTTTCCCGGCTTTCATCCAGCACCGGCGCCAACGTCTCGGCGAAACGGGCCAGATTCCACTGGGCGATCCGGGACTGATTGCCGTAGGCATAGCGGCCTTGCTGGTCGATGGAACTGAACACCGTGGCCGGATCGTAGGCATCCATGAACGCGCAGGGGCCGTAGTCAATGGTCTCTCCACTCAAGGCCATGTTGTCCGTGTTCATCACTCCGTGGACGAATCCGACAAGCATCCACTTCGCCACCAGCGCGGCCTGGCGCTCCATCGCCACTCGCAAGAGGGCCAGGGGCGGGTTGTCGGAGGATTCCAACTCGGGGTAGTGGCGGCGCAGGGTGTACGCCGCCAGTGTTCGGACATGCTCCGCCGCGTCCCGGGTCGCGAGATACTCGAACGTGCCCACGCGAATGTGGCTGGACGCGACACGGGTCAGAATCGCCCCGGCCAACTCTGTTTCCCGGACCACCGGTTCCCCGGTGCTCACCACGGCCAAGGCGCGGGTGGTGGGAACGCCCAGGGCATGCATGGCCTCGCTGATGATGTATTCTCGGAGCATCGGCCCCAGCGCCGCCCGGCCATCGCCGCGGCGCGAGTACGGGGTCTGCCCGGAGCCTTTGAATTGGATGTCGAAACGTTCTCCGCGCGGGGTGATCTGCTCCCCCAGGAGGATCGCCCGGCCGTCGCCGAGCATGGTGAAATATCCGAACTGGTGCCCGGCATAGGCCTGGGCAATGGGCTCCGCGCCTGAGGGCAGACGATTACCGGAAAAAATCGCCGCGCCTTCTTCTCCAGCCAGGCAGTCGGCATCCAAGCCCAGAAAATCGGCCAGCGGGCGATTCAAAAGCACCATGCGTGGTTCCCGAACCGGAACCGGACGCAACCGGGAAAAGAACACGTCCGGCAACCGGGCATAGCTGTTGTCAAAATGCCACCCGGCAGTATTCCGTACAAGGTTTTCGGATGCTTGATCGTGCGAGGCCATGTCGCTCCTTTGGGTCAACGGATTATTTTTCATTCCGGGACTATGGATCGTCGATTCGAAGTGTCAATGTGTTGTCGTTGATTTTTCATTTCAGCCGAAGGGAAACTCCACGCTGTGGGCAGACTTTTTTCAATCTACTGCTTGACTTCTCAACCTCTCCTGGGGAAAGAAGCATGGTTCATGTTTTCTTGCCGGGTCCGCCTGTAGAAAGTAGAAGGTCGGGCTGTCTCGGTATGCGGAAATGGTCGTGCATGTTGGTTGTCCACCTTGTTACCGATTGGAGGAGCAGATGAAAGGTAAAATACTGGTTCTGGCGGCCGCGGCGGTTTTTTTCTGGACCGGAACCGCTTTGGCGGACGTCCTGGAAAACATCAAAAGCAAGGGCTATATTTCCTGCGGCGTGGCCGGCAGGGTGCCCGGGTTCTCCGTGCCGGACGAGCAGGGCGTCTGGAGAGGCCTGGATGTGGACTACTGTCGTGCTCTGGCCTCGGCCGTGTTCAACGATCCCGAAAAAGTGCGTTTCGTTCCCTTGACCACCACTGAGCGCTTCACCGCGGTGCAGACCGGAGAAGTGGACGTCCTTTCCCGGAACACCACCTGGACGTTCCAGCGGGACGTGGAACAGGGCATTGATTTCGCGGGGATCATCTTTTTCGACGGCCAGGGCTTCATGGTCAACAAGAACCTGGGCGTGACCAGCGCCAAGGAGCTGAACGAAGCCTCCATCTGCATTCAGATCGGCACGACCACGGAAATGAATGTTTCCGACTATTTCGCGGCCAACGGCATGACCTACAAGCCCGTGGTCTTCGAGAGCGCGGACGAGGCCACGGTGATCTACGACACCGGACGCTGCGACGTGTACACCACCGATGCCTCCGGGCTGGCCGCCCGGCGGACCACGCTGTCCAACCCGGATGATCACATCATCCTGCCGGAAATCATTTCCAAAGAGCCCCTGGGCCCCTCGGTGCGCCAGGGCGACCCCCGCTGGAGCAAGATCGCCCGCTGGACCCTCTTTGCCCTGATCAATGCCGAAGAGCTGGGCGTGAATTCCCAGAACGTGGATGAGATGCTGGAATCGGCCAATCCCAACGTCAAACGGCTACTGGGAGAGGAAGGCAATTTCGGCGAGCAGTTCGGGCTGACCAAGCCCTGGGCCTACCAGATCATCAAGCACGTGGGCAATTACGGCGAGATTTTCGAGCGCAACGTGGGACCGGCCACGGCCTTGAAGCTGAATCGCGACCAGAACGACCTCTGGACCCGCGGCGGCCTGCTTTACGCCCCCCCGATTCGCTAATATTGATGCGGTAAACCATTACATTTCCGGCGCAACTTCCATATCCATCGTCTGGGAAAGATGTTTAACCACGGGGCACACGGAGATCACGGGGAAGGAATTCCGGGTTTGAGCAGTATGCCCCCCCGTGCTCCCCGTGTGCCCCGTGGTTCATTCTTCAGCGGCCTTTATTGCTCTTCTCATGTCCGCCCCCGCGTCTAAAATTCCTCTTGGGACACCCTCCGAGGCACCCCCCAAGACACCCCCTGGCCCGGCCCGCCCGTCCCGTCTGGCCGGTCTTGCCGGGCTCGTGAACAATCCCGCGTTCCGGTCCGCGCTGGTCCAGTTGCTGGTCTTTGTCGCCGTGGTCGCGGGGTTGATCTGGGTGGTCTCCACCACGGCGGACAACCTGAAGCGGGCCGGGATCTCCTCGGGCTTCGGTTTTCTCGGTCAGACCGCGGGCTTCGAGATCAGCCAGACCCTGATCGAATACTCCCGGTCCAGCACCTATGCCCGGGTATTCTGGGTGGGTCTGCTGAACACCCTGCTGGTCTCGGTGATCAGCATCACGGCCTCCACCCTGATCGGCTTTGTGGTGGGCGTACTCCGGCTTTCCTCCAATTGGCTGGTTTCGAGCCTGGCCGCGGCCTATATCGGCCTGATCCGGAACATCCCCCTGCTCCTGCAGATTCTGTTCTGGTACATCGCCATCCTGATGCCACTGCCCGGCCCGCGTCAGGCCTACAGCCTCTGGGAGACCTTCTTTCTCTGCAACCGGGGGCTGATTCTGCCTCAACCCGAATTTCATCCCGGGGCCTGGCTGATCCTGACCTTCACCGTCCTGGCCGTCCTGGCTGTGATCGCCCTGGTCCTTTGGTCCAGACGACGCCAACGCCTGACTGGTCAACGATTTCCGACCTTCATGGCCTCTCTGGGCCTGCTGGCGGCCTTGCCTTTATTGGGCGCGACCCTGGCCGGATTCCCCCTGAGCTGGGTGATTCCGGAGCTGCGCGGCTTCAACTTTCAGGGCGGCATGACCCTGCTGCCCGAACTGATCGCCCTGATTCTGGCCCTGACCCTGTACACCGCCGGGTTCATCGCCGAGAACGTCCGGGCCGGGATTCAGTCCGTGGACAGGGGCCAGGAGGAGGCCGCCGCGGCCCTGGGGCTGCGGCCCGGCACAATCATGCGCCTGGTGGTCATTCCCCAGGCCATGCGGGTGATCATCCCGCCCCTGACCAGCCAGCACCTGACGTTGGTCAAGAATTCCTCCCTGGCCGTGGTCATCGGTTACCCGGACCTGATCTCGGTCTTTGCCGGCACGACGTTGAATCAGACCGGGCAGGCCGTGGAAATCATCGCCATGACCATGCTCTTCTATCTGACCGTGAGCCTGCTCATCTCCCTGTTCATGAACTGGTACAACAAGCGGATGGCCCTGAAGGAGCGGTAGTCCATGTACGTGAAGACAACCCGCCATCCGGACCTGCCGCCGCCCCTGTCCGAGGTCGGGGTTCTGGGCTGGCTGCACAAGAACCTGTTCTCCTCCTGGCTGAACGCGCTGATGACCCTGGCCGCGGCGGGCCTGCTCCTGGCCGCGCTGCCGCCGATCCTGAACTGGGGCCTGTTCTCGGCCAACTGGATCGGCCAGACCAGGGACGCCTGCCTGCCGCCCCAGGGCAATCCGGACGGAGCCTGCTGGGTGTTCATCCGGGTCCGCTTCGACCTCCTGATGTACGGCTTTTATCCCCTGGCCGAGCGCTGGCGGGTGGTTTTGACCTTCCTGCTCCTGGTCGGGCTGGGGGGACCGTTGATCCTTTCCACCCTGCTGCCTTTCCGGGAGCGGATCAGGCAGATCCTGTTGCTGGTCCTGCCGCTGGCCGTGGCGGCCTACAGCCTCGTGTTTTACGGCATTCTCCCAGGACTGGCGGCCCTGAGTCTGTTGCTGGCCCCGGAGCTCCTTGGCCGGGCGTTCAAACGCAAGCT
>SKYX01000179.1 GCA_007127655.1 Desulfonatronum sp. | reverse complement strand
GGCCGGTGAGCAGGTTCAGCAGCCAGAATCCGGGCATGATGCCCATCAGGGTCAGCGGGATGGCGGTCATGATCAGCAGGGGCAGGGCCAGGGACGCGGTCTGGACCACCAGCAGCAGATAGATCCCGATCATGGCCGCGCCAAAGGCCAACCCCAGATCCCGGAACACATCCACGGTGATCTTCCATTCCCCCTCTCCGGTCCAGACCACGTCGATTCCTTGGGGCGGAGGATCGCCCCGCAGCTTGGCCTGCAGGTCCAGCACGGCCTCGGCCGGGGGCAGGCCCGCGGTCTCCGCGGTGACGTAGACCACCCGGCGCAGGTTCTTGTGCAGGATGGGCTGCTCTTCCATTTCCCAGACAAACCGGCCCAGTTCGCCCAAGGGCAGCATGCTCCCGTTGGTTCCGCGCACGTGCAGGGCTTCCAGGTCCGTTACGGAAACGCGCAGTTCCCGGGGCAGGATCACCCGCACGGGCAGGGTCTGACGCTCCCGGGGGCTTTGGATCGTGGCCGGAGTCGTTCCGGCCGCGGCCATGTGCAGGGCGTGGACCAGGTCCCGGGCGCTCAGGCCGTGCAGCCCGGCTTTTTCCCGGTCCGGAACGTAGGTCAGCCGGGGCCGGGGGGCGACCCGGCTGACGTCCACATCCACCACGAACTCCTTGGCCTCCATCATGGCCCGGACATGTTCCGCGCCCTGGAAGAGCCGTTCGTAAGGCTGCTCCGGGCCGCCGTAAATCTCCGCCACCAGGGTGGCCATGACCGGCGGGCCGGGTGGGATTTCCACGATCTGCACGGTGGCGGACCAGTCCCGGGCGATGCGCTCCAGGTCGTTGCGTACGGAGAGGACGATCTCGTGGCTCTGGCGGCGGCGCTCGTTCTTGGGCGTCAGATTGATCCGGATGTCGCCCAGGTGGCCGCCTTCCCGGGCATAGTAGCGGCGGACCATGCCGTTGAAGTCCATGGGCGAGGCGATGCCGGCGAAGCTGAGCACGCTGGCGGCTTCGGGCAGCCCGGCCAGGTAGGCGGACATGTCCCGGAGCACCGCGTCCGTGGTTTCCAGAGGCGTGCCCTCGTCCATGTCCACCACCACCTGGAACTCGTCGCGGTTGTCAAAGGGCAGCATTTTCAAGGGCACCAGGCGCAGCGCGGCCAGAGAGACGGCCAGGAGTAGCAGGGCCAGGACCATGCCGACCAGGGCCACGCGCAGCATCCGGGAGTCCAGAAACGGGCTGATCGCCACGCGGTAGCCGCGCAGGATCCAGTCCGGAACCCCGGTGGGATTGCCCCCGGGAGTGGAAGCCTGGGGGAGAGCGACGCCGGGCCTTGTTTTGCGGCGCAGCAGCATGTGGCAGAGCCAGGGGACGATGGTCAGGGCGCAGACCGTGGAGAAGATCACGGTCAGGGGCACGGTGGCGGCCATGGGGGCCATGTACGGGCCCATCATTCCGGTGATGAAGAACAGGGGCAGGAAACAGGCGATGATGGCCAGAGTGGACATGATCACCGGCACGAAGACTTCGGCCACCGCGCTGAGGGTGGCCCAGGCCGGGCCGGGGTGGTTCAGGCGCATATGCCGGCGGATGTTGTCCACGTTGGTGATGGGGTCGTCCACCACCAGACCCAGAGAGAGGATCAGGGCGAAGAGGGTCACCCGGTTGATGGTGTAGCCCAGCAGATGGCTGCTGAACAGGGCCAGGGAAAAGCTGACCGGAATGGCCACGGCCACTACCAGGGCAGCCCGCCAGCCCAGGGTCAGGGCCAGCACGATCACCACCGTGGATACGGCGAAGACCAGGGACCAGAGCAGGTCGCTCACCTTGTTTTGGGCGGTTTGGCCGTAGTCCCGGGTGATCTCCAGGTGGACGTCCGCGGGCAGCACCAGGGGCCGCAGTTCCTTAACCGCTGCCAACAGGTCGCGGGTCACGGCCACGGCGTTAGCCCCGCGCTGTTTGGCCAGGGCCAGGGTCACCGCGGGCATTTCCAGGGAATGGCCAGCCCCGGGCAGGTTTCGCTCTTGCGCTTCGCCAAAGCGGATCCGGGTGTAGCTGGCCGGTTCGCAGGGGCCGTCCTGAACCTGGGCCACGTCCCGGAGGGAAACCGGCCGCCCCTGATGCACGCCCACCACCACCCCGGCCACGTCCCCGGCCGTGGTGAACCGGCCGTCCCCCAGCACGTTCAGCTCCTGGTTGCCCCGGAGCAGGGACCCGGCGCTCAGGGCCGCATCGGCCGCGGTCAACGTCCGTTCCAGGTCGGCGAAGGTCACCCCGTGTCCGGCCATGCGCAGCGGGTCCGGCTCCACCCGGACTTCCCGGTGGCGGCCGCCGATGATCTCGGCTCGGGACACCTCCGGCACCTCGGACAGGCGGGTCAGGAACTCTTCACCGATCCGGCGCAGCTCGAAGTCGGACCGGGTCGGGGAGTACAGGGTCACGGTGAGCACGGGCACGTCGTCGATTTCCACGGGCCGGATCAGCCAATCGGTCACCAACGGTGGGACCTGGTCCTCGTGCATGGTGATCTTGTTGTGCAGCTTGACCAGGGAACGTTCCCGGTCCTCGCCCACGAAGAACCGGACCGTGACCACGGCCTGGTCCCGCCGGGACATGGAATAGACGTACTCAACCCCGTCGATTTGCCAGAGCAGCTTTTCCAGTGGCGTGGCCACCAGTTTCTCCACCTCTTTCGGTCCGGCTCCCGGGGCCTGGACGATCACGTCGGCCATGGGCACGACGATCTGCGGCTCTTCCTCCCGGGGCATGACCAGCAGGGCCGCGACGCCCAGGGCCAGGGCCAGGACCAGAAACACCCCGGCCAGGTGCGAGGAGAGAAACGGGGCCACCATGGCCGGGACGAGCCCGGGAGGACGGGTGGGGCGAGTGGGAGAAGCGGATGCGGTCATAATCAGGGAGCGGGGTGCAGCCAGAGGCGTTCGCCGCCTTCCAGGCCGGAAAGGACCTCGACCATCTCATCATGAGCGCGGCCCAGGCGCAGGTGGCGCAGGGCGTAGGTGGCGTCGTCGCGGATTACCGCGACCAGTTCCAGTTGCCCGACGCGGAGCACGGTCCGGGCATCGACGAGCACCACCGGCTCAACGTGCACGGGAATGTGCAGCCGGACGAACATGCCCGGCCGGAGATGCGTGGTCGCGATGTCGGTGGTCCCGAGGTCCTCCGGGTCCGTGGCGGGCGGGACCAGCTTGACCAGAAAGGTGCGCGAATCCGTGGATGCCCCGGGCTCGACTTCGTCCACGATCACCGGGAACTCCCGGTTCAGGGCGTCCACCCGGGCCGTGAATTCCGCCCCTGGTGTCAAGAGGTGGTGAAACCGCTCCGGGGCCTGGACCTCCAGGCGCAAATCCGGACTGTGCAGCAAAAGCAGGGTCCGTCCCGGTTGGACCACGTCTCCGGGTTCCACGGAGCGCCGGGCGATGATCCCATCTTCAGAAGCCGTGATGGTGGTATGGCCCAGAGCCACCGTGAGCTCCTGAATCCGCTGCTCCAGGCGCGATTGCTGGGCTTTCAGTTCCTGGATGCTGTGCTCGGCCTGACCGTCTTCGGCTCTGGCGGCCAGGAACGCGGCACGGGCTTGATCCAATTCCTGGACCGCGGCCGCGCCTTGAGTGTGCAGGACCTCGATCCGGCCGAACTCGGCCCGGGCCAGGTCAAAGGCGGCCTGGGCCTTTTCCCGGCCTTGCTGCGCTCGCTTCAGCGCGGAGCCCATGGCGACCAGGTCGTGGCGGCCCTGGGCCAAGCGGGCTTGCAGTTCCCGGTCGTCCAATTCCAGCAGAGGGTCTCCGCGCCGAACCCGTTGCCCAGGGCGGACCAGGACACGCCGGACCTCGGCCTGAACCTGAGCGCTGACCGCTGTCTCGCCCCTGGGCCGAACCTCGCCCACGGCCTCGACCCAAACCGGCACGGTTGTCCGTAAAGCAACCGCGGTTTCCGCTCCCGGCGGCAAGGCCCCTCTCTGGACGTCGGACGGGGATGGTTCGGGCGGAACGTCCTTGAGGAGCAACCATGCGCCTCCCAGCAGGAGGGTCAGCAGGATGACGGGAAGGAATAGCAGCGGGCGCGGGAAGATGTGGGGCATGGGGAGGAAATGGAGTTGTTTGCCGGAAGCGGCATGCTCTCCGGAAGTTTGCGTTATCGACTTATGGCCCGCACCTTGTCAAATAGGTTCGGATGAGTCGGATTCATTGAAAGGCGATGGCGGAACGTTTAGTGACTTATTCCTGAGACCCTGTCATAAAAAACAAGGAATTGTTATCAGTTATTGGTTATTTGTTAATTGGTTTTTCTGATAAAAAATAACTGATAACTGGGTTGCGGGCATGGCCCGCGTTAG
>SKYX01000191.1 GCA_007127655.1 Desulfonatronum sp. | reverse complement strand
CTCTTTGCATGACGTCCAGACTGACCCTTCTCAATTTTATCTGAAAATAAAGCAGGCTGGAATTCGGATATCCTGACCAATGGCCACGCGATGAGAAAAATCATGAGCAACCACACCAAATTTGGCGAACAGATACAGAGTGCCCTGACAGCTCGGCAGATCGCCGCTGTCCTGGACGCGCTGGTTCCGGAGATAATGGATGTCCCGGGTTTTCTGGAACGATTGGCGAAAACGGAGCCGGATGCCGCCCGGATCGTTGAGCGGATGCTGACTGGCGAGAATACGGACGGCGTACCTGATGATCAGGAGCCATCTCTGAGCAAGGACAAGCTGCTGGAGATATGGTCTGGGCTCTGGGCGGAATGGGACGATATCGCGTCGGAGGTCGGCGACGAGGACGGGAGGTATGCGGAACAGGACGCCCATTGGGAGCCGGCCTATTTTGATTCGTCTACCCTGGCCGAGGATCTGGAACGCGTGGCGGGGAAGATGGATTTGGTTCTTGAGGAGGCAGTCGCGCATCTCGACCTGCCCAGGGAACTCTTTTTCGAGGCATTGGCCGATCTGGATTCCAGGGTTGGCGGCTATCCCGAATGGATGGGCGCCGAGCATGGCGACCCCTGTGGGCTGGGTCCGGAGACAACCTCCTGTATCCTGCGATGGCTCTGGCTCCATGCCCGGGATGAGGACGATCCGGAGTTGCGCTTTCTGGAGTCCTTTCAGACCCAGCTTGCAGGGCCGATGATGTTTGAACTGGACCGGCGGACCTGCGGCGAATTTTTCGCCTACCTCCCCCAGGAAGACGCCCGGCGCATCCATGCCCGCATCCGAGACGGAGCCTTCCCCGTGGAGGAGGATTCGAGCCGGTGGACCATTTGGGACCAGATTCGCTACGAGCTGGATCAGCGTTTCGATCCGGCCCGGTATCTGGCCACGTGTCGGCAAAAACTGGCCACTGGCTGGCAGTACGGTCTGCCCCTGATTGAGGATGCTGAAACCAAAGGGGATCTCGAAGCCCTGGAGACATGGCTGGGCAAGACGTTTTCCTCTTTGCTGCGCACCGAGGAGGAGTGGCGTCCGGAGGATTCCCTGTTCGTGGAGCATTTGTATTCGCTCTCCGACGAGCAGAAGAAAGCCGTCGGTCGCCTCTTCGAAACCTGGGCAAATACGGCCCAATCCACGGGGAAGACGGCCCGGGCAGCCGCGGCGCGGTTGCAGCGGGCCATCCTGGCCGACAAGCGCGACATCCCGGCCGTGATCACGGAGCATGCGGCCTTGTCCGGTCCGGAAACCGACCAGGTCCTGGCCCCCTTGTTTCAGGCCTGGAAGGGACACTTGGCCAAGTTGAGCTGGTGCGCAAGGGGGTATGGCATGGAGCGCGACGTGAGTTGGGTGCATTGGCTAGTGGAAGCGGGCCGCCGGGGGCCGGACGGGCGGACATACTTCAGCGCCAAGCTCCACGATTGGTTCACTGCCATGCTGGCCGTCGCAAAACTGTCCCACGGCGACTACGAATGCCTGCAAGGCCTTACGTTCGACCTATCTGACCTGGTCCAGCTTGCGCACCGCTACCCGGGACTTGCGTCGCTTCTGCGAATTCCGAGCGCTGACAATGCCTTGCATCGATCCAGAAAGGCCCTGCTCCAGGAGCTTCAGGCCCAGGATCTCCTGGACGACATCCTGGCAGTCTGGAGAACACACATCGCCAAAATGGTCCCTGACCCAGGTTCGGCGAAGAATTCCCGCTACGAGGAGCATGCCGCCTGGATGCGCGCCCTGCATGAACTCGACCAATCCGGCTATGAGCGGGTGCTTGCGGCTTGGCGTAGCAAACACCAACGCCGCCGGAATCTGTGGGGGGAAATGCGCTCCCAGGGGTTGCCGACATGACAGGCGTTACATCGGCATGGGGCGCGTTCCGGCCAGGGTGGCCAGGTAGCGGCCTTTGCGGTCGCGGTTGTTGTAGCGGAAGATGGTGTCCACCAGATTGGTGTGCAACCGTCCGTATTTTTCGGCATACAGGCGGCTGATCCAGCGGTAGTAGATTTCCATGCTTTTCATGTTCTGCGGGAAGATGATCCGAACCAGATCGTCCAGGAGCGGGTCCGGGTTCGGACCGAAATAATCGATCTCCGCCGGTGCGGGTGCGCCGGGGAATGGCCGGTAGCGCTGGGTGAAGACATAGGCCCCGGGCAGGGTGCGCAGGAAGCGGAACCGGGCCACGTCCTCCTCCAGGGTGGTGTTGAACCCGTACATGCAGATGAACTCCACGTTGTCCCTGCTGTGGAACCCCAGCAGATCGTATTTGCGGCGGATGGGTTCCAGGTTCTCGGCGTTGTTCAGGCTGAAATGCAGGCAGGGGCGGGAGAAGGTCGCGTTCATGGCCCGGACTTGGCGCAGCAGGCGGGCGATGGGTTGATCCACGAGGCGCAGGTCCAGGGTTTGGTTGAAGTTGATAGCGATGTTCCGGCGGGCCATTTCCTCCAGGAAATCCGGCCCGGAATGGTG
This sequence comes from Desulfonatronum sp., assembly GCA_007127655.1. GTDB lineage: Bacteria > Desulfobacterota > Desulfovibrionia > Desulfovibrionales > Desulfonatronaceae > Desulfonatronum. The sequence continues at coordinate 1,894 of SKYX01000191.1, read as the reverse complement.
GGCCAGGATGTTGTCGTCCAGCAGGATCAGCTTATCCCGGCCACCCAGCAGCCCATCCAGTTCCGCCACCTGCCGCACCGTCCCCTCCTTGCGCGGCACGATACAGAATGCACAGTTGTTCGTGCAGCCGCGGGTCAGGAAGCCGATGGCCCGGTCCCCCAGGCAGGGATACAGGTCGTAGTCCGGCTCGGCTGCTTCCATTTCCGGTGGCAGACGCTGCTCCACATCCACCCCGGAACCTCCCAGGCGGAGCCTGTCGCCGAAGCGTTTCCGCAGCCGGCGGACAGGGGATTCCGAATTGCTCAGGTGAAAGATGCAGCTGGCCCAGACCTCAGAGTAGATCTTGCATGGCCGAGCGCGTCTGAACAGCTCCACCTGACGGCCTTGGGACTTGAAATACCCGCTGACCTTCATCAACGCGAAGTTGGGCAGTCTCCCGTCGATATGCACCAGGGCCACGGTATCTCTCGTCGGCAGCACCAGGGGGGCACCGGGGGGGACTGAGGGAGGTGCCGATGGTGTTGCGGGGGGTGTTGCGGCGGGTGTTGCGGGCACCCTGGGCCAGTCCAGCCCGGCGTTGCGTACCGCCGCGGAAAGGTTCTGGCGCAACGGTTCGGGCAAGGTGACGAGAAACTGGGCCTGGGGAAAGAGCGCGTCGAGCAGGTCAAGCCACGATGGCAGATGCTCCCCAGGGCAAAAGCTGTCCGGGCGATCCAGGAGGATCAGGACGGGTTCTTCCAGCGGGTGCCCGACATGGGGGTTGGCGTCCAGGACGTGGCGGACCATGTCCAGCACGGGCAACAGGACGCTTTGCCGCCAATGGGCAAGTCCATCCCAGACCGAGGCCAGGCAGCACTCCAGGGTCAGCCATTGCCGCGCATCCAGGGCGAGGTGCGTATCCAGTTTCTCGGTCAGACTTTCCAGGGTTTTGCGCTTTGGGTACCGTGACAGCCGGATGCCTTTGTTTCTGATCCAATCCAGCACCACCACCGGATTGGACAGCCCGGCCATGGGGGTGAACAGGGAGGCGGAGCGGATATTCAGGTGCCACGGGTCGCTGAAATCGAAGACGGTCCGGCTCTCGGCCTGGGGCGTGGCGCCGTAGCCCAGGAAAAAATGGCTCCGTGCACGGCGACCGTAGGCGATAAAAATGGATGTAGAGCGAGGCAGGCGGGTGAACGTGGACGCACCGCGGTAACGCACCTCCCCTGCCGGGGTGATATCCAGGCCGCATCCCCGAACCACGCTGCCCTTGACGCCAGGTAGGCCATCCTTGGGATAATGCAGGGCCACGCCGACTTCCAGGCGCAACGGGCCAGGGGGCGCGACCAGCATCCCGGCCCCCAGATCAGCCAGGATTTTCCGGGCCTGGGGCCGACCCGAGCAGCCCAGAGCGGCCATGCGCAGCAGTTCCCGCCCACTGGCGGTTGGCGGGAGAAACGTCCACTTGGCTATCCGCTGGGCATCGCGCTGGATCCGCACGGCGCCCGTCCCGGACAACGCGGCGTGTTCGTGGAAGAGGTCGAGCAGGTACATCAGGGCAATATGCGGAACAGGTCAGCGGCTTTCAATGTGGTGGAGTCTCCCGGGAGGTGTGGGCAAACAGTGGAAACGCCAGGGGCGGACCTTGCAATCGCGCGAATTTTCACCAGCTCCGCCACGATGCTCAGGGCGATCTCGGCGGGGGTTTGGGCGTTGATCTCCAGGCCGATGGGGCAGTGGACGCCGGAGAGGTTGTCCTGACTGAAGCCTTGCCCGCGCAGGGCCGCGTAGATGGCGTCCCGCTTGCGGCGACTGCCGATCATGCCGATATAGGCGGCCTGGGTGCCAAGGGCCTGGGCCAGGACGTCCATGTCGTGCGTATGGCCCCTGGTGACGATGACCACGTAGCTGT
>SKYX01000235.1 GCA_007127655.1 Desulfonatronum sp. | reverse complement strand
CGACTTCCCAGTCCACAATTCGCTCTTCTCCGGCCACGACGCGCTCTTCAGTCTCCCTAAGCGCGTATGCATGCCAAGTTGGTGATTCCACTTCGGATTCCGATCTGGACAAGTCGACCCAAAGGGCTTCCATCGCCTGAAGCTTCTCGACTCGTGACATTTGTTCAATCTGTAAAGTTGTTAGCATGGGAATGCCGTACTCCTGTTTCGGGGCAAGTTCTCAACAGATGGTGAAACAAAATAAACGACACCTGAGCTGGAAGCAACCTTGCCCGCCTGCTGGTCAGTTCGGCCAGTGAACAAGACTTTGACTGGCATTATTTCCCTGCTCTTGCTTTCGTTCCATCTTTCACTTGACCCGTCGGGCAAACGAGAGTATCCGCCAACCAAAGAAAGAGCGTGCATCGCGCCGCTCAGGCCATTCCTAGGGCCAACTCTCTGTATTTTTTTAAGGAGGTCTTTTTTTTATGGAAGGTGTAGTAAAGTGGTTCAGCAAGCAGAAAGGCTACGGTTTCATCACTCCGGACGGCCAGGAAGACGGCAAGGACGTCTTTGTTCATTTCTCGGCCATTGAAGGCGGAGGGTTCAAGACGCTAAGGGAGGGAGCCAGGGTTTCCTTCGAGATCGTCGATGGCGACAAAGGCCTGCAAGCCTCGAACGTCCAGGAACTCGACTAAATTTTGCGCAACATATAGCAAAAAAGGCCGCTTTGCTCAGCGGCCTTTTTTGTTGGTTCGGCCCCACTTCAGCCATGTCCCGTACCGATTTTTCCGACTTTTTGACGCCCCTGCAACGCCGCCTGATCAGCGTGGCCCTGGTGGTCCTGGCGCTGAACCTGATCGGCGCGTTCTTCTTTGGCGTCTTCCTGCTGCTCCAAGGGCTGGTGGTCTACTTTTCCGACGTGCTCTGGCCCCTGGCCGCAGCCGGGATCCTGGCCCTGCTGCTCAAGCCGCTGGTCCACTGGTTCCAGCGCATCCTTCATCTCGGACGGATCACGGCCATTCTCCTGCTCTATGGCATCGCTTTGCTGACCTTGGCTCTGCTGGGGGCCTTGATCCTGCCGGAAATTCTCTCCCAGGTCCGTTCCCTGATAGAACACCTTCCCGTCCTCGCCGAACAGCTCTCCCGGTTGATCACCCGCCTGTTTCCGGACGCCGCGACCTGGGCCGAGGAGTCCCTGAACCCGGAAGTCCTCCGCGAACACCTGCAATCCTGGACTGAACACCTGCAAAAGATCATCCAGACCTCCCTGCCAGCCCTGAATACTCTGGGAGAATTCCTGGGCCGCACCTTCACCCTGGTTGCTGGAACGGCGATCATTCCGGTCTATTTGTTCTTCTTCCTGCTCACGGACAAAGATCCGTTGCGGGCTCTGGACGAACAACTGTCCTTCATCCCGCCCTGGCTGCGGGAGGACATCACGTTTCTGACCGGCGAGTTCGCCCGAATCATGGTCGCCTTTTTTCGGGGCCAGATCCTGATCGGGTTGATCATGGGCGTGCTCATGGCCGTTGGTTTTACCCTGGCCGGCCTGAAATTCGGAACCCTGCTGGGCATTATCATCGGCCTGCTGAACATCATCCCCTACCTGGGCAGCCTTTTGGGCTTGCTCACGGTTCTCCCCCTGGCCTACCTCCAGCAGGACGGCGGCCTGCTGCTCTTGGCCCTGGTGCTGGCCGTTTTCGTCTCGGTCCAACTCTTGGAAAGCTACCTGCTCACCCCGCGAATCATGGCCCGGGGCACCGGGCTGCACCCACTAATGATCATCATTGCCATCTTTTTCTGGGGCAAGGCCCTGGGCGGTATCCTGGGCATGATCCTGGCCATCCCGCTGACCGCCTTTTTCGTGGTGACTTGGCGGCTGGTGCGCAAAAAGTACCTTGTGGCCGAGAAAGACCGTGAGCAATCCCCCACGCACGCCGAATCCGGGTTATGACCGAATCCCTTATCGAGTTGCTGCGTCACTACGGAATGTACGCCGCGCTGTTCAGCATCGGCCTGAACATCCTGGCTACCATCAGCGGTATCTTTCCCACATTTTTTATCACCGCGGCGAACATCGTCCTGTTTGGCTTCTGGACGGGTGCCTTTGTCTCGTTTCTCGGCGAATCCCTGGGTGCGGTAACGGCCTTCCTGCTCTACCGGGCCGGATTTCGTTCCTCGGCTCAGTCGGTCCTGAACCGCTATCCCAGGGCTCAGGCCTTGATCAACGCTCAAGGCAGGGAAGCCTTTCAACTGATCTTCCTGCTCCGCCTGCTGCCCTTTGCCCCGGCCGTTGTCTCGACCCTGGGCGCTGCCGTAGGCAAGACATCCCTGCTCCTCTTCGCCACGGCCTCCACACTGGGCAAAATCCCAGCCCTGCTCATGGAAGCCTACGCCGTTCATGAAGTGACCCGATTCCAGCTTTCCGGCAAAATCATCCTGGTTGTCTTGGCTGTATGGCTGGCTTATGATGTTTCCAAGCGGCTTCGAAAACGTCCGCGACCTGATCAACTGTTTTAAAAATTATAAGGACACTTGATCGTTCCCACGCTCCAGCGTGGGAATACGACTCTCGACGCTCCAGCGTCGCAAACTGAATTTCGACAAACCGCAACTCTTTATATTTCCGAATATTTTTGATTTTCCCATTACATAAAACTCTCCCAGGTAGCCTTGGCTGATCGGAATTAGCTGCTCACTCCGAACCAAAACAGGGCGCGGGAGCGCCCAGGGCTGCGTTCCCACGCTGGAGCGTGGGAACGATCAAAATAACACCTGCTTTGAACTTTTATCAGGAGCCCCTCCCTTGCCTATTCTCCGCGCGACACTGTTGATCAGCGTCTTGCTCCTTTTCACAGGATGCGCCGATACCGAACCGGCTTACGCGCCGGGACCGCGACCGGTGAAGACCATGGTCGTGGAGCCCCCCCAGAGCCAAGTCGTGCGAAGCTTTTCCGGAATGGCCCGAGCCTCCCGGGACATGGCGCTCAGCTTTCGGGTCTCCGGCGTGCTTCAGGAACTGCCCGTTCAGATGGGCCGACGGGTCCGCGCCGGGGAGCTGATCGCCCGATTGGACCCCACGGATTTTGAGCTGAAGGTCATGGAACTGGAGGCCCAGGCTGAACAGGCCCGAGCGACCTTCACCAAGGCCAAGGCGGATTACGAGCGGTTCCAGGTGTTGTATGATGCGGAGAGCGTCAGCAAGAGCGAACTGGACCAAGTTCGGGCCGGATTCGAGACGGCCCAGGCCCAACTGGCCGCGGTGGGCAAAAGTCTGGAACTGGTCCGACAGCAGCTCTCTTACACCAGACTGATCGCGCCCATGGCTGGAACCATCTCCGAAGTGCCGGTGGAGAATTTTCAGTCCGTCCAAACCGGACAGCCCGTCGCCATACTCAGTACCGACGACGATCTGGAGTTCGAGGTCGGTCTACCGGATCAGCTTATCCATCAGGTTCACCTGGGCGACCCGGCCCAGGTGATCTTTGACGTGCTTCCGGACCGGACCTACGATGCCACAGTCAGCGAGGTCGGAATCACCCCCGGACCGGTGAGCACCTTTCCGGTCAAGCTGCGCCTGGCCGAGCCCGCGTCGCAAGTCCGTCCCGGCATGATCGGCATGGCCCGGTTCTCCTTTTCCCACGCAAACTCCCAGCCTTTCACCGCGATTCCAGTGGAAGCTGTTTTTGGTCTGCCCTCCGGGGAACAAGCCGTCTGGCTGGTGAGCCCCGGATCCGACTCCACTTCTGGCACCATTTCTGGCACCAACTCCGGCACTGTCCGCCGCCAACCCGTCATCACCGGCCGCCTGCTCCCGGATGGATTGCAAATCCTGGACGGCCTGCTTGGCGGCGAAATCATCGTCATCCGCGGCGTCCACCGCCTGGAAGAAGGCCAAAAAGTCCGCCTCCCCCAAAACGCATCCTGACCTCTGACTTCAACCTTCAGCCTTCATCCTTCAACCTTCAGCCTTCCCCCCTCCCCCCCATGAACATCGCCGCCTGGTGCATCCAGAACAACCGAACTTCCCTGGTCGTCTTCGTCCTGCTGGCCTTTCTCGGGATGAGTACCTACCAGAGCATCCCTCGCCTGGAAGACCCCGAATTCACCGTGCGCGTCGCCCTGGTGATCACCCCCTTTCCCGGGGCTTCCCCCCAGCGAGTGGAGGAGTTGGTCACGGACAAGCTGGAGGAGCGCATTCGGGAAATCGCGGAGGTGGACTACATCACCTCCCAGTCCATGTCCGGCCTGTCCATCATTGAGGTGAACATCCAGCAGCGGTTCAAGGATCTGGGCCCGATCTGGCAGAACCTGCGCAACAAGGTGACCGACGCGGCCCCGGACCTGCCCGACGGCGTTCTGCCGTCCATGGTCAACGACGAGTTCGGCGACGTGTTCGGCATGCTCATCGCCCTGACCGGAGACGGCT
>SKYX01000410.1 GCA_007127655.1 Desulfonatronum sp. | reverse complement strand
GGACCTCGGCACTGGCCCAGGCAAATATCAATCTGTTGGAAGCCAAGGAGACCGCGGAAGCCGCCACCCAGGCCAAGAGCTTCTTTTTGGCCAACATGAGCCATGAAATCCGCACGCCCATGAACATCGTCATCGGCCTCAGCCACCTGGCGTTGAAGACCGACCTCACCGAACAGCAGCGGGACTATCTGACCAAAATCCGTGGTGCGTCCCAAAACCTGCTGGGCATCATCAACGACATCCTGGACTTCTCCAAGATCGAGGCCGGACGGCTGGACTTCGAACAGATTCCCTTTGACCTGGACGCGGTGTTGAGCAACCTGTCCACCTTGTTCTCGGAAAAAGCCGCGGCCAAGGGCGTTGAGTTTTTGCTCGCCTACACGCCGGACATCCCGCATTATCTCATCGGCGACCCCCTACGCCTGGGGCAGGTGTTGACCAATCTCACGGGCAATGCTCTGAAGTTCACCGAACACGGAGAAGTGAAAGTCGGCGTGAGTTTGGTGGAAGAGTCGGACGACAACGTGACGCTGCGCTTTGCCGTCCGGGATACGGGCATCGGGATGACCGAGAAGCAGATGAGCAAGCTGTTCACCGCCTTCAGCCAGGCCGACGCTTCCACCACGCGGCGCTTCGGCGGCACCGGGCTGGGCCTGACCATTTCCCAGCGCCTGGTGGAGATGATGCACGGCCGGATCGAGGTTCACTCCACCCCGGACCGGGGCAGCGAATTTGCCTTCATTGCCCGGTTCGGCAAGCAAAAGGAGCGTCCGACCCATTGCCTGGCCAAGGCGGATTTCGGTCATCGCCAGGTCCTGGTGGTGGACGACGGCCTCAGCGCCCGGGAAATCCTGCGGGACATGCTACTCAGTTTCAATCTGGACGTGGATACGGCGGCCTCGGCCGAGGAAGGCCTGCGTCTCGTTCAACAGGCCGCGGCCCAAGGCCGACCCTATGACCTTATACTCATGGACTGGCAGATGCCGGGCATGGACGGCATCGAGGCCATCCGCCGGATACGCTCCGAGCCGCAAAGCGAGACTTTGCCCCTGATGGTCATGGTCACCGGTTACGGCCGCGAGGAGGTCATGAACCGGGTCAGCGACCGGGAACTGGACGGACTGCTGCTCAAGCCGGTCAATCCGTCCATGCTCTTCGACGCCCTGACCAGCTTCTTCGTTGATCCGTCCTGCACCTCAGCCGTCCGCAAGCCGGACCACATCAAGCGGTCTCCGACCCCGCCGGATACTCTGCACGGCCACATCCTGGTCGCCGAAGACAATCCCATCAACCAGCAGGTGGCCAAAGAACTGCTGGAGGGCTTCGGCCTGACCGTGCGCCTGGCCGACAACGGCCGAAAAGCCCTGGAACTACTCGCCGCGGAGCGTTTCGACCTGGTGCTGATGGATATCCAGATGCCGGAGATGGACGGGTATGAGGCGACGCGGCGCATTCGCGCGGCGGAGGTTCACGGTACCGGGGTTCACGGTTCACGGTTCAACGGTTCAACGGTTGGCGGAGCAGCGGATGATGATGGTGGTGGTGCTGCTGCTGTAGGGGCGCACCGCGGTGCGCCTGACGGTGTTGCGCCAAATGCAACCTATTCCGACAACACCACGGACCCAACCGTGAACCGTGAACCGCTGAACCGTGAACCCCGCCTTCCGATCATTGCCATGACCGCCCACGCCATGACAGGCGATCGGGAGAAGTCCTTGAACGCCGGAATGGACGACCATGTGTCCAAGCCCATTGATCCGGACCTGTTGCAGCGCACCCTGGCTCAATGGCTGCCCACGGACCAAGGAGGACGAACAACGGACAGGCCCGTGTCGCAGCAGCCAACCACTCCACCAAGCGAGGTTCCCTCCCCGCCCGCATCTTTGTCCATCCCGCCATCCACTCTGCTACCCGGCCAGTTGTCCGGCTTCGACCTTGCCCAGGGGCTGGCCAGGCTGCGCGGCAATGAGAAGCTGTATCTGAGATTGCTGCTGGACTTCCGGGTCAGTTACGCGGATGGTCTGGAGAAAATCGAACAGGCCGCCCAGGCCGGAGAGCGCAAGCAGGCCGCCCGCACCGTACACGCCATCAAGGGAGTGGCCGGCAACCTGGCGGCCAACGCGCTCTTTGAAGCGGCCCAGGATTTGGAGGACGCGCTCAAGGTCGCTTCGAACACCGATCCGGACGGCCAGGCAGAGGCTTTTGCCGATTTTTCCACCGCGTTCCAGACCGTGATGACCAGCCTGACCATGCTGGCCGAGCCGGACGCTTCGCCAGCAGAGTCGCCAGAGCCACCTGAAACTCCGACTCCGACCTCGGAACACCCTCCTTCCCATGTCGGGACGGTGCCGGATGAGGGTCCTACCTCGGGGTTGAAAATTGATTTGTCGGTTGACTTGGCCGCCCTCCACGCCATGATTGATGATCTGGGCAAACTCCTGGAGGACGGCAACCCCAGGGCCGAGGAACTGGCCGAGGGGTTGCTAAACCGGCTTGATGGGCGATATTCGGATCTGACAGGTCGATTGCTGCAAGAAATTCAAGACTTTCAATTCGAGGAAGCCGCGGGGACCATCGCGGAACTGGCAGGGCGGCTTGGACCGTCGGAGACAAAATGACTGAGCAAAAATCCCGCATCCTGATCGTGGACGACGAGCGCCCGAACATCCAGGTCCTCAACGCCATCCTCCAGGACAATTACGAAATCAGCGTGGCCCTGAACGGCGAACAGGCCCTGAAACGGGCCTTTGGCGATAAAAAACCGGACCTGGTCCTGCTGGACATTCAGATGCCGGACCTGGACGGATTCGAGGTCTGCCGGAGGTTGCAGGAACATCCGGAAACCAGGGACATTCCGGTGATCTTCATCACGGCCAAGTCTAATGAGAAAGACGAGGAAAAAGGCTTGGCCGCGGGCGCGGTGGACTACATTACCAAGCCCTTCGGCCCGGCCGTGGTTCTGGCCCGGATTCGGGTCCATCTGGAACTGAAACGCAAGCGGGACATTCTCCGAAACCTCTCCAACAAGGACGGTCTGACCTGCATCGCCAACCGCCGCCGCTTCGAGGAGTTCCTGGAATTCGAATGGCAGCGCGCCGTCCGAACCGGCGAGCCCTTGTCGCTGATCATGGCGGACATTGATCACTTCAAACTGTACAATGACCATTACGGCCATGCCGCGGGGGATGAGTGTCTGCGGGAAGTAGCCAGAAGCCTGAGCGGCGTCGTTTCCCGACAGACCGACCTGGTGGCCCGGTACGGAGGGGAGGAGTTCATCTGCCTGCTCACCGGCACGAATCACGACGGAGCCGGGGAAGTGGCCCGGAAAATGCGCGAGGCCGTCGAAACCCTGGGCATCCCTCACGCTTTCAGCCCCGTGGCGCCGACCATCACCCTGAGCCTTGGCGTGGCCAGCCTGGTTCCTCAACGAGACGGCAAGACGGCCCACGACCTTTTCCTGGCTGCGGACAAGGCCCTATACAAAGCCAAAAGCACCGGCAGAAACAAGGTCGCCGTACTGGACGGACTGGACGAGGTCCACGGACCGTTCACCGCTCCGCGACCAGTCCGGGAACACCAACGCATCCTGATCGTCGACGACGAGCAGATCAACCTGAACGTGCTCAAGGCCATCTTCCAGGACACCTACCAGACCATCAGCGCCGCGTCCGGAAGCCAAGCCCTGGAACTAGCTCGGGCCGACCCCGCGCCGGACATCATTCTTTTGGACATCCAGATGCCGGACATGGACGGCTACGAGGTCTGCGAGACCCTGAAGGACGACCCACGTACCAGGGACATCCCGATCCTGTTCATCACCGTCATGTCCAAGGAAACGGACGAGGCCAAGGGCTTGCGACTGGGCGCGGTGGACTACATCCCCAAGCCCTTCGACCCGTCCGTGGTCCACGCCAGGGTGAACACCCACCTGACTTTGCGCCGTACCCTGACCGACCTGGCCCGGCGCAACTCAATCCTTGAAGACGCCCTGAACATGCGCGACAGCGTGGAACGCATCGTGCGCAACGACCTCAAACGCCCGCTGATGGATATTCTGAACAGATCGGATCGCCTGCTCGCGACCCGTGACCTTCCGGCTTCGCTGCGGGAAACCGTACGCGACATTGAACGATCCGGCTTCGAACTTCTGGAAATGATCGCCGCATCCATCGACTTGTGGAAACTGGAACGGGGCGTCTATCAGCTCGACCCCCATCCGGTGAACCTGACCCGCATCGTTCAAACCGTGCTCAGAGCCTTGTCGCCCCTGGAAGCGATGGAGAACAAGGCCGTCCGGTTCATCACCGAAGACGCCCCCGCCTCAATTATGATCCGCGGCGAGGAGTTGCTCTGCTATTCCATGCTCCTGCACCTGATCAAAAACGCCCTGGAAGCCGACCCGCCGGACCGGCCG
>SKYX01000075.1 GCA_007127655.1 Desulfonatronum sp. | reverse complement strand
GCCGACTTCCAGGAGGGAGTTACCGGCTCCCTCAGTGTGGGCAAATCCGCCGACCTCATTGTCCTGGACCGCGACATCCTCAAGGTCCCGCCCGACGAAATCTCCCAGGCCAGAGTCAGCCTGACCATGTTTCAGGGCAAAATCATCCACCGCACTCCCAACGCGGGTTAGCAGTCTGTTGAAACACGCCCAATTGCTGCGTCGCCGCAATTGGGAGTTTTTCAACGGGTTCCACCGTGGGCGTCCGTTTTTTTGGTTTGGAGCCGCATCGCCAACACAGTTGGCACAGCCAACGGATTTGACGTAAACAGCATGGCCTTTCTGGCTGCCTGCTGTTTTCAAAATGCTGAAATATCAATATTTTTTTTAACGGCATGGATTGTGCTAGTGTTGTGGAAGCATGGGCCGAAACACCACCTTTCATCCGATGGGGACATGGCGCAAAGCACACACCACCAGGGAATGATTAGCCTGGTGCAAGGCTATCGGCAACAAAACAATCATTCAGGAGGATCTGATCATGATGCTGAATCTTTTGAAAAATCTGTCCGTTCACTTGGTTACCTGCACGTTAGTTATTGTCTTTTTTGGATGCTTCCTTTCTACAACGGCATGGGCACAGCACTGGCACGGGAACAATAATACCGTAAACTGTACGGTGGATATCAAGCAAACAAGCTTTGGGATTTGGGTGAATTTCGATCTGGTTTACAGAGCAACACACGATTCCGCATCCATATCCTACAATTGCGCATACTGCACAAATGAAACAAAATGTCCTGGTACAAATGATTTTGTGTGTTCCATTAGTGCTCAGACAAAGGAAAGTGGATGGTTTTCCGGAAAAAATGAAATAGTCAGCGCATTCCCTCCGATTGTGACCAGTCAGTTGGGGGCGTGTGATCAGGTATATCGTCAGGCGGAAATCAGGTATCAGTAATTCTGGAACTCACTCTGACGTCCTAAAAAGTCAAACAACGTGGAGAACGAACATGCGCGGCATCATCAGAACGGCTTTGGTCACGATCCTCATCCTCGCGACCACGCTCCTGGCGGTTGGGAACCTCTCCGCCAGAACTCTCATCTGCAATACCAATGAAGACTTTTTTTCGAAGCGGTGCACGATCCATCCATATGCCTTCGCCAAGGTGGTGGATGGAAACGTCGTAAAGGGTCACCTCATCGGGTGCCAGTATAAGTCCTATACGTGCATCAACGGGCTATGCCTGGATAATTACGGACCAAACCAGATCAACTTCTCGCTCCGCATGGACGATCACCCGGGCTTCTGCGACCTGCTCTGTCGCAACCCCATGTGTACGGACCCGCTGGGGTGGCAGTAACCCTTTACGGCCACCGCGGAACTCAGCCTGGACGCCCTGCGCAATCTGGTCAGCCGGTTGCGGGCCAAGATCGGACACAGGGCCGTGCTCTGCACCCGTGATTTGGGCTACATGCTGCCGCGAGGGGAAGAGGAAGCGGTATGATCAGGCGACCTCCGCCCAGCCGCGCCGCGTCGAGGCTGCTTTTCCTGCTCCTGTTTGGCTGCCTGGTCTGTTTTTCGGCCTGTTTCCTGACTTGTCAGCCGACCCACGGCACGGCCATGGTCGGCCCCGCGGCCTTTGACCTGGCTGACCTTGACGAACAGATTCCCCTGCTGGGCTGGATGGACTACCTGCCGGACCACGAGGCCGACCTGACTTGGCAAACCGCCCTTACCCGAACGGTCCCTGACCGCTGATCACAAGGAGCAACGTATGCAAGCTTTCTGGAAGTGCCTTTTGCTGATGTTGGTCATGGGCATGGGCATGGGCATTGCCCAGGCGTCCGGCCCTGTTTTTGGGCGCGTCCCTCCGAAGCCGGCCACCGAGGCCACCCGGGCGGCCAATGCCTCGGTGTACCAACAATTATCCTTTGCCGACACCCAGGACTTCACGGACGCCCAACGCGGGTTCATTGGTCGCCCGGAGACGTTGACCATCCGGGACGCCACCGGGAAACTGGTCTGGGATCTGGAGAGCTACAAGCAGTTCATCACGCTGGAAGCCGAAGCTCCGGACACCGTGAACCCCAGCCTGTGGCGCATCTCCCAGTTGAACATGCTCTACGGGCTGTTCCAGGTCACGGATCGCATCTACCAGGTCCGCGGCTACGACATTTCCAACATCACCTTCATTCGGGGCGACACGGGCTGGATCGTCATGGATCCCCTGGTCACCACGGAAACGGCCCGCGCCGCGTTGGAGCTGATTACCGCCCATCTGGGAGAACGACCCATTACCGGAATCATCTACAGCCACCCCCATGTCGATCACTACGGCGGGGTGCGCGGCATCGTAGCCGAGGCCAGCGCGGCGCGGATTCCTATTGTGGCTCCGGCAGGATTTCTGGAACATGCGATCCGCGAGAACGTGATCGCCGGAACTGCCATGAGCCGTCGGGCCATGTACATGTTCGGGCCGTTTCTGCCTCGCAACGCCAGGGGCGGAGTAGGTTCCGGACTGGGGATGACCACCTCCACCGGCTCACAAAGCCTGATCCCCCCCACGATTTCCATCGAGACAACGGGTGAGGAGCTGATCATCGACGGGGTGCGGATGGTCTTCCAGATGACCCCGGACACCGAGGCCCCGGTGGAAATGAACACGTGGTTTCCGGATCAGAAGGCCATGTGGATGGCCGAAAACGTAACCGCCACCATGCACAACATCCTCACCCTGCGCGGCGCGCAGGTCCGGGACGCCCTGGGCTGGGCCTGGTATCTCAACGAGGCCATTGAGATGTTCGGCTCGGAAATGGAGGTTGTCTTCCAAAGCCACCACTGGCCGGTCTGGGGCAACGACCGAGCCGTGGATAAGCTCAGGAAGCACCGGGATGTCTACAAATACCTGCACGACCAGACGCTCAACCTGATGAACAGGGGCTATACCGGCGAGGAAATTGCCGAGATGCTGGAATTGCCCGCGGAACTGGAACGCAACTGGTCCACCCGCGGCTATTACGGAACCCTCAGACACAATACCCGGGCCATTTACCAGCGCTATATGGGCTGGTACGACGGCAACCCGGCCAATCTGAACAATCTGCCGCCGGTCCCGGCAGCCCGCAAGTACGTCGAATACATGGGGGGCGAGGCGGCTGTCCTGGCCCGTGCCCGGACCGACTTCGAGCGGGGGGAATACCGCTGGGTGGCCGAGGTTCTGAAGCACGTCGTCTTCACCAACCCGGACAACCAGGAGGCCAGGGAGCTGCAGGCCGACGCCTTCGAGCAGATGGGCTACCAGGCTGAATCCGGTCCCTGGCGTTCCGTGTACCTGCAAGCCGCCTTGGAGCTGCGCGACGGCATTCCGAACATTCCCGGACGCAGCGGCACGTTCAACCCGGACGTGCTCCGGGCCATGACGCCGGATATGCTTTTCGACTACCTGGCCGTGCGGCTCAACGGGACGCGGGCCATGGGCAAAACCATTGGCCTGAACATCACCTTCACCGACATGGCTCCGGAAAGCCAGGCAGCCTTCGGGCTGAGCGTGGACAACGCGGTCCTCAACTACGGCCACCCCCTGGGCGCTCCCGACGCCGATCTGACCCTGGACAAGTCCACCCTGGCCGCCATTGTGCTGGGCCTGATGACCATGGATGAAGCCCGGGACCGGGGCCTGCTCGTCTTTACCGGACGCCCGGAGGCCTTTGCCGAATTCATGTTCCTGCTGGACACCTTTGCACCGTTGTTCCCCATCGTCACGCCCCGGGACACTGCCGGGGAAACGTAAATCGGTTTGGTCAACCTGACCGTGCCTCATAAGGAGAACGATCATGCTGTTTCTTAGAAGTTCGCTTGCAACCTCGGTTCTGGCCGTATGTATTTTGCTGGGCCTGAGTACCCAGTCTGTTGCGGAGGACAACCTGGAGGCCATCGACGCGGTCCGGATGGACTTCAATGCCGCCTCCATGGCGTCTGACGCCTTGGCCCTGGCGGATCTGTTGGACAGAGACGCTGTCTGGGTGCCTCCCGGCCAGGTAGCCATTCTCGGGCGAGAGGCCATCAAGGCCTTTTACGTCAATCGTTTCGCGGACAAAAGAACGGTCATCACCCTGCATCCGGGCGCGATCCAGTTGATGGGCGACTGGGCCGTGCTGCATTCGACCTTTTCCAGGGTCGACGCCGACCGCCTTGATCAGGATGAACAAAAATTTTCAGGCAACTACTTGTGGGTTCTGCGAAAACAGTCGGACGGCTCCTGGAAAGTGGCCCATGATATCTGGAACGAAGTTTCTGAGACGTAAATGTCCCGCGTGAAGAATGTCGGCCTGTGGGTCGCCTTGATTTTTACCTCCGCCGTGGTGGCCGTGGGGTTGCAGTGGGCGTCGTTCCCGGCTGCCACCTTGCTCGGCCCGTTGCTGGCCGGTGTGGCCTTTG
>SKYX01000022.1 GCA_007127655.1 Desulfonatronum sp. | reverse complement strand
GTAACCCCTTGATTTTGCTGGTCGGGATGAGAGGATTTGAACCTCCGACCCCCTGAACCCCATTCAGGTGCGCTCCCAGTCTGCGCTACATCCCGTCAAAGAAGTTATGTTTACGCCATTCATCCTCCGGCTGTCAATCAGCCCGCGCAAAAAAGCGGTTTTCCCGAAACCAGGCCGTCAACCCTTGAGGCAGGCCAGGGGGGCGAGGCGGGCGACTTTGGCGGTCAGGCCGGCTTGGGCCGTGGCTTCGACCACCTGGTGAATGTCCTTGTAGGCCGCGGGAGCTTCCTCGGCCAGGCCCTTGAGGTGGTTGGTTCGGATCAGGATGCCCTGGGAGGCCAGGGAGTCTAGGACGTTCCGGCCTTTAGCCAGCTTCAGGGCCTGAGACCGGCTCAGGGCCCGGCCCGCCCCGTGGCAGGTGGAGGCAAAGGTGGTCCGGCTGGTTTCCCGGCCGGCCAGGATATAGGATGCCGTGCCCATGCTCCCGCCCACCAGCACGGGTTGGCCGATTGCCTGAAACGGCGGCGGGACATGGGTGTTGCCGGGGCCAAAGGCCCGGGTGGCGCCCTTGCGATGCACGAACAGGGTTTTCGTGGTCGCCTGGACCGGATGGCGTTCCTTGCGGCAGGTGTTGTGGTTGATTTCGAACAGCGTTCGCAAGACGGCCTGGGGAAAAATCCGGGCAAAGGCGTCCCGGATCTGGTGGACGATCACCTGACGGTTGGCCATGGCGTAGTTGGCGCCGCAGGCCATGGCCGCGAAATAGCGCTCACCTTCCGGAGAGCGGATCGGGGCGGAGACCAGCTCTTTTTCCGGTACGGGGATGCCGTACTTGCGGGCCGCCTGGCCCAGGATGTGGATGAAGTCCGTGCCGATCTGGTGCCCCAGTCCTCGAGAGCCGCAATGCACGGAAAGCAGTACGTCGCCTGGGGCCACGCCCAGGACCTGGGCCGCGTTGGGTTCGAGCACGTCCTCCACGACCTGGATTTCCAGGTAGTGGTTGCCGCCTCCCAGAGTGCCGAGCTGACGCGCTTCGCGTTTGCGGGCCGCGGCGGAAACCTGATCCGGATCCGCGCCGGGCATGGTCCCGCCATCTTCCAGCCGTTCCAGCTCTCCCTGTTCTCCGTAGCCCCGGCTCATCGCCCACCGGGCTCCCTGGGTCAGCACCCGGTCCAGCTCTCGGGAGGCAAGAGATATGTCGCCCCCCTTGCCCACCCCGGCGGGAACCAGAAGCTGCAGTGCGTGCAGCAACGCATCCAGATGCGCCTGGATCTCTTCCCGGTGCAAGCCCGTATGCAGCACCCGGACCCCGCAGGCGATGTCGTAGCCCACTCCCCCCATGCAGATCACCCCATCCCTGTCCGGGTCAAAGGCCGCCACGCCGCCGATGGGAAAGCCGAATCCGCTGTGCGCGTCCGGCATGGCCAGGGCCGCCTCGACAATGCCGGGCAGGGCGGCCACGTTGGCCAGTTGCCGGGCCACGGCCTCGTCCATGTCCGCGACCAGGGCGCGCCCCCCGACGACCCGGGCCGGAACGCGCATCGCCCCGCTTCGCGGCAGCTCCCACACCCAGGGGGAAATCCGGGTCAATGACTTGAGGTCCATCGGTTCACCTGAGTATTGAAAAGGACATTGTCGCCAGTCTGTTCAAAAACCTGGGCCTGTCACCCCTTGCGCTTGAACAGCTTCTCCAGCTCATTGGCCCCCAGGGGGACGGCAATGGGTCGTCCATGGGGACAGAAGGAGCGGTCCGGGCATTGCAGCCAGGCATCCAGCAGGTGCAACGCCTCGGAGCGATCCAGCTCCTGACCGGCGGTGATGGCGCTTTTGCAGGCCATCAGGGACCAGATCGGGTCCAGCTTGCGCGAGAGTGCCCGGACCGCGTCCGACTCTTGATCCGTTTTTTGCATCTGACCGCGCGCCTGGTCCGGGTCGTGGCCCAAATCAAGGTCAGCGGGTTGCTCGTTGAGCAGATCCAAGAGGAATTCCCTGGCCGCGCCGGTGGCCATGTGTTCGGGCAGACCGCGAACAAGCAGCAGACCGGGCCGGGGATTTTCCAGGCGAAACCCAATTTCCGGCAAGGTCGTCCAGAGCTGTTCCACGGCTTCCTGCTGAGCCGGATGCAGGGGCAGTTCCAGGGGAACCAGCAGATCACGGGGCAGCGGACGGGCGGAATGGCGCAAACGCTGAAACAGAATCCGTTCGTGGGCCGCATGCTGGTCCACCAGAAGCAACCCTTCGGCGGTGGCCAGAACCAGATAGGTGTTCAGCACCTGCCCCAGATAGTGAACAGCCGCTGCATCGGGACCGGACGGCCCATGTGGTTGTGGGGAGTGGCCAACGGTGGCGGGCCGGATCATTGGCTCGGTCGTTTCCGCACGGTCCCCGGAAGCTTCCAGCGTCGCGACCGGGCCTGAAAGAGGCAGCGAGTCCGTGGGAAAAAGCCGCTGGTATTCGCGGAGGGTGGAAAATTTGGGGCGGTTTCGCGCACTCGGATCCTCCGAATAGGCGACGTCTCCGGTCGGGGAGCCTCCTGGGGAAAACGTGGCGTCCGGGAAATCGGGGAGACCCTTCGGGTATTGGCCGAAGGCCCGGTTCGCGGGGCGATCCGTGGGGCGATCCGTGGAGGCCTCGTCTTCAGGTGGTTCGGTGGTGGCAGGGCCCAGGGAGAAGGTCCTGGGTTCGGCGCGCTCCAGGGCCTGGGACACCGCGGCCCGGACCAGGGAGAAGATGGCCTGCTGATCGCGGAACCGGACCTCGGACTTGGCCGGATGGACGTTGACGTCCACCTCTTCCGGCGGAATCTCCAGGAACAGGGCCGTCTGGGGATACTCCCGGGACAGCAGCCGCCCCTGGTAGGCATCCCGGACCGCGCGCAGCAGGAGCTTGTCCTGCACCGGACGCAGGTTGACGTACAACAGCATCCGGTCCGCCTGGCCCTGGGCCGTACCTGGCGACCCGACCATCCCGTACAGACGCTGTCCATCGCGAACCAGATCCGCTTCCAGCAGCCCCTCCGTGACCGCGGGCGGCCAGATCGCGGCCAGGCGTCGTCGCAGGTCCCCGGTGGGCGGCAGGTTCAAGGCCGTCCGACCGCCCACAGTGTATTCGAAATGCACGTCGAGGTGGGCCAGGGACAGTCGGCAGAAGACGTCCTGGCAGCGCTTGCCCTCGGTGGTGGTGGTCTTGAGGAATTTCAATCTGGCCGGGACATTGACGAACAGATCCCGGACCTCCACCCGGGTGCCCGCGGGCAGGGCGGCCGGACCGGCGCTGACGACGCGCCCGGCGTCCACGTCGATGAACGTGGCCGTCTCCGCCCCCCTGGCCAGGGAGGTCAGACGCAGGCGCGAGACCGAGGCGATGCTGGGCAGGGCCTCGCCCCGAAACCCGAAGCTGTGCAGGGAGAACAGGTCTTCGCTGCTCAGGATCTTGCTGGTGGCGTGCCGGGTCACGGCCAACTCCAGTTCGTCCGGAGCGATGCCGAATCCGTCGTCCTGGACCTGGATCAGCCCCTGGCCGCCGCGGTCCACCACGACCTGAATCCGTGTCGCGCCGGCATCCAGGCTGTTTTCCAGAAGTTCCTTGAGCACGCTGGCCGGACGCTCCACCACTTCGCCGGCGGCAATCTGGTTTTGCAGTTCCGGGGGCAGGATGCGGATGGATGGGGTGTGGTCAGGCATAGGCTGGCAGTGTGCGTGGTTGGTATGCGGTTCACTCGTCTCAGGCACGCTCCAAATCGCGGAGAAAGGCCCGGGCCGCCCGGGCCCCTGTCTCGGCGCAGGCCGGGCCCTTGAAAAAATCCAGCAGGCGAAAGTCGCGCAGTTCTGGCTGGATCAGGAAGTCGGGCGGTTCCTTTTCCAGGCGCATCAGGTTCACGGTCCGCTGCATGATGTACATGCTGTGGATCAGCACGGAAACCAGGCCGGGCTTGCGGCCCGCGGCGATGAGATCGGCCGAGCACCCTCCGGTTTCGAGGACATGGGCGTTGAGGTCCACGGCCACCACCACCTCGGCTCCCATCCGGCGGCAGATGTTGACCGGCAGAGGGTTGATCAGTCCTCCGTCCAGCAGAAGCCGATCTCCGACCTTGCCCGGAGTGAACATGCCCGGCAAGGCGATACTGGCCCGCACCGCCGGGATGATCGGGCCAGAGGTGATGACGACTTCCTCACCGGTGACCGCGTCCGTGGCGTTGACGGCCAGTGGTGGGTCGCATTCCTCCAGATTCTCGACGCGCAGGAAGCCGGCCAGAAACTCCAGGATCTTGTCCCCGTCCATTAGTCCGCACTTTGCCAAAACCGGATCGATCAGACGCAACAGGTCCAACCGTTGCAGCGTCAGGGCCCGGTCCACGAAACGCGGCCAATCCCCGCCGGCGTAGGCCGCGCCGATGAACGCGCCGATGCTTGAGCCGGCAAGACAAG
>SKYX01000140.1 GCA_007127655.1 Desulfonatronum sp. | reverse complement strand
GTTTTCATGGAGACATGGTTCGGTTCACGGTTCAGCGGTTCAGCAGAAGGGGTTCACGGTTCACGGTTCAACGGTTCAGCGGTTCAGCGGTTCACGGTTGGGGCCGTAGGGTTGTTGGTAGATGGTGCATTTGGTGCAACTCCGTCGGGCGCACCGCGGTGCGCCCCTACACCAATACCGTCATACGCGCCTTTTGAAACCGTTGAACAATCTATCCAACTGGTCCAGGAAAAAGTCCACACTCCAGAAACGCAACCCCTCCTGGTCGCGCAGGGGAAGAAAACGCTGGACATCATGACGGGCCGCTTCCCAGTCAATGCTCTGAATCCTGGCCTTAATCTGATCTCGAACCCAGTACGGATCCGATGGAACCACCTGATTCTTCCAGGGACCATTCTGGCGCAGGGCGTTTTGAAGCAAATCCAGATTTGGCTGAATCTTCCTGGCCACATACCACACGAAGTCATACCAGTCGCGACCCTTGACGTATGTTCGACAGAGCATGGCATGCAGCTTCAAGGCGAAGCTGGATTCCAGAGTCTGCACCGTCAAGGGGGCGGTTACAGGATAGGTGATGTAGCTGGTGGAAAATGAAGAGCCTGAGGGAGGGTCAATGTCGATTTCCAGCTTGATTCGGATTTTTCGAGTCTGACGTCGTTCAAAGGGCAAGTCCAGGATCAAAAGCTTACCTATGGAGTCTGTTTTCAGAAAAGCCTTGCGAACGGCTGTTTCAGCCTTTGATTTGTCTTGAATTTCAAAAGCGATACCTTCCCAGGCACAATCTTTCTGAACGGCATTCAGGTAGTCTTGCCAATGAAAATCTGGATTCGGCTGCTTAAGGAAAAAATCAAGGTCTTCGGAAAACCGGCGAAGCCCGTCGACAATCCTGAGACACGTGCCACCGTGAAAAACGGCCTCGTTGAACAAGCCCGCTCGGGAAAGGCTGGCCAGAACATGGAGCTGCATCAACTCCTGCAGCACATTGTCCTGTTCAACGGCGTTGGCCGGAGCGTACTCGAGCAGCTTCGTGTTCAAAACCTTATGCAGCATGACCGATGGCCCCGTACAATCGCTCAAGGTATGTCCGCACCCGGCGGCTTTGAAAGCTTTCCAGAATGTCCTCCAGCGAACCAAAGTCTACCAGTGACAAGTCCTCTTCCTCGATGCGCAGCGATTCGGTCAGGTACCCAAGACCATCCTGCTTCCAAGAGATACTCCTGTTGATGTACACGGCGTCGGCTATGGCGCGTAAGGGGCCGGCGACAAAGGCCCATGCGTTGGCCGCAACGGCCACGGCCTCGACTCCGGCACGGGGCATCCGCGTAGGAACCCGGTTGAAGCTGAACAGGCCCAATGGCGTACTGAACTCCCGACTTCGCCCGACCGTGACGCTGCTGACCTGATAGATTGCCTCGGGAATCAATCCGTGGTGCGCCAGGGCGGATTCCAGACTGATATGCGACGGGGCGTGCAGGATGGCGGCCAGTGCAAAGGGGTGCGGGTCGGTTTTTCGAAATGGGCGGTCCAGAACGAACACGCCTGGTTTCAGGCGCAGAATTTCTCCGGCCCGAACTGCCCGATGCACCAGCAGAGCCCGCGCGCCCGGGCTGCTTTCAGGAAACAGATTGCGCACAACCGTCTCATCAAACACCCCGCCAGGTGGAGCCAGCGTGAAAACCTTCTCCGTTAAAGTTTGCATTTTTACATTTAGATTACGATATTCGTAATTTCATTGCATGATTGCACAGGTATTGGTTCAGGATGCAACGGTTCAGTGGTTCACGGTTCACGGTTCACGGTTGAGGCCGTGGGGTTGTTGGAATGTGTTGCATCTGGCGTGACTCCGCCGATGAACCTGTTCAGCACCCTCTCCAAACCATCCACACTCACCGGCTTGCCCAGGTAGTCGTCCATCCCAACGGCCAGGAATCGTTCCCTGTCGCCGGGTTGGGTATGGGCGGTTACGGCGATGATGGGAATTCGGGGTTTCAGGTTCAACGGTTCACGATCGTGAGGTTCACGGTTCAGCGGTTCACGGTTCACGGTCTTAGATGGTTCATGGTTCAGCGGTTCACGGTTCACGGTTGGGTCAGTGGTAGCGTGAGAATATGTTG
Organism: Desulfonatronum sp.; assembly: GCA_007127655.1. Lineage (GTDB taxonomy): Bacteria > Desulfobacterota > Desulfovibrionia > Desulfovibrionales > Desulfonatronaceae > Desulfonatronum. The sequence continues at coordinate 13,235 of SKYX01000140.1, read as the reverse complement.
TGTTTGGCGCGACGCCGTCGGGCGCACCGCGGTGCGCCCCTACACCAATACCGTCAACCGCTATCTCGCCAGCCGCTGAACCATTGAACCGTGAACCGTGAACCCCTTCTGCTGAACCGTTGAACCGTGAACCGTGAACCTCAGCGGCGCGAATGCGCCGCGTCGCCTCGTCCCCGGTCATCACGGGCATCTGGATGTCCATCAGGATACAGTCGAACTTGTGGCGTTTCCATAAATCCACGGCCTCTTGGCCATCATTTGCCAGGGTCACGGCATGCCCGAGTTTTTTCAGGATCGACTGCATGAACAGCTGGTTCAGGGAATCGTCCTCGGCCAGGAGGATGTCGAGGTGCTTCTTGGCCTCTCCAGGCGCGGGCGATGCAAGGGCTGTTGTGGAAACATCCTGTTCCGGCAGGGCCAAGGGCAGGACCACATGGACGGTGGTTCCCTGGCCGATCACGCTTTCCACGTCGATGTTGCCGCCCATCAAGGCAACAAGCCTGCGCACGATGACCAAACCCAAGCCCGCGCCCTGATGTGCGCGGGTGTAGGAGCCGTCCACCTGGGTGAACGGTTGGAACAGGTTCTTGAGCTTGTCGTCCGGAATACCGATCCCTGTATCGGAAATGGAAAACATGACCCTGACATCTGCGCCTTTGGCGCCGGAGAGGGCGCTCTGATGGACCTTGACCGTCCCTTGCTCCGTGAACTTCAGGGCGTTGCCCACCAGGTTGAAAAGAACCTGCTTGACCCGAACCGCATCGCCCACGACTTGGGCGGGCACGGCAGTGTTCAGGGAACATTCCAGGGCAATGCCCTTTTGCCGGGCGGTTACAGTGAACAGGCCGGATATGGACTCCAGCATGTCTCCCAGATCAAACGCAGCGGGGCAGATGACCATCTTCCCCGCTTCGATGCTCGAGAGGTCCAGGATGTCCGAGAGCAGGCGGGTGAACCGTTCGGACGACGTGATCGCCGCGGCAACGAACTCTTGCTGTTCATCGTCCAGGGGCGTGGTCTGCAAAAGCTGCATCATGCCCATGATGCCGTTGAAGGGCGTGCGCAGTTCATGGCTCATGTTGGACAGGAATTCGGACTTGGCCTGATTGGCGGCCTCGGCCTGCTCTTTGGCCAGAAGCAGGGCTTGTTCGGCATGGTATCGCGAGGTGATGTCCTGGTTGACGACAATGGCTGCTTCAACATTGCCCTCTTCGTCCTGCACCGGGGCGGTATAATTGAGGATAATCTTTTTCTTCCCGTCAAAGGCGTCGATTTCCAGGAGTTCGTCGACAATGGTCTCACCCTTGTTCACGGTATGCGCCAAGGCCCAGTCATCCGGCGCGATTTCCTCACCTGAGGGCAAACGTCTGGCCTTGAACACCCCGTACTCTTTCTGATCGACATTCGGTTCCGCCCCCCAGATAGCCACTCCCGCCGGATTGCCCTGCAAGAGCTTTCCGTTTTTGTCCGCGATCCAGAGGCCAATGGGCAGGATTTCAAATACCCTCCTGATCAGGTTTTCGCTTCTGCGCAGGGCCTCTTCGGCCCGTTTGCGGTCGGTCATATCCAGGACAGCGCCGACAAGGCCGGTTACAACCCCATGCTCGTCGGTCAGGGAAGCCTTGTGAAAGATGACATCCCGCATGTCGCCATGGATATTTTTCACCTTGGAGTCATATATTTGGATGCCCGGGTTTTCGAACAACTCGGTATCCTTGGCATGGTAGATTTTCGCGAGATCAGATGGATTGATGTCGAAGACGGACTTTCCAATGAGCTCTTCCTTGTTTTTTCTGAAAAAAACTTCAAAAGCCTTGTTGAAACCCTGGTAGCGGCCATCCCTGTCCTTGTAGAACACGGGAACCGGGATGGTTTCCAGGAGCAAAGAGAGAAAGCGCTCGCTCTCCCGCAACGCCTCCTCCGCCCGCTTGCGCTCGGTGATATCCTCGAAGGTGGCATAGGCCTGAAAGGGCTTTGGGGCTCCCTGCTGAAACAAGGGGGTGGCCGTGATGGACAACCAGATATGGGCATTCTTATCCGGATGAAACACGCCCCGGACAACAGGCCCGACAGTTTCACCGGTGCGCAGGGCGACCATGGCCGGGTGGTCCGTGCCTGGAACCTCCGCGCCCTCTTCCGTGAGCATCTTCCAGCGAGGGTCCATGGATGTCTTGCCCTGCATCTGGTCGAAGGTGAGGCCAAGAATCCTTTCCGCGGCAGGATTGGCCGAGATAATGGCACCATCGGCGGCCTGGTAAATGACCCCCTGGGCCATGGTTTCAAAAAGTCGGCAGTGCTTTTCCTCACTGGCGTGCAGAGATTCAAGCAGCTTTTCACGTTCGACCAGGTTCCTTGCCAAGTTGACGTTGTTGTATCCCACCGTGCTGATAATCTCCGCCAGTTTCACGTAGAACCGCAGAGCCTTGGTCACGGCCTCCCTGTCCAACAAGGGAACTTGGCTCAACGCCGCAAGATATTCCTCTTCATCGAACCCGTACTGCCTTGCCTGGGTCCTGAAGACGTCATGATCCGGAGGCTCATCCTTGAAAAAAAACTGGCCGGTGAAAAGATTGCCCAGATGTCTGCCCTCGACCATGATGGGCATCACGATGTCCAGCATGTTGTTCTTGCATCGGTAGATCTTGTACTGGCCGGGTTCGACGCCCTGGGAAAGCACGTCGTCGCTTTCCATGCAATTGCGGTTGGTTTCCGGATGGGCGCGATGAAATGTGAAGCAGATATCCTTCCAGCCGGTGGAGGCCAGGACATTGCCCTGCAAGTCCAGAATGGCTCCGCCAATGCCGGTCATATCACAAAAATCACTCATCAATTGCTGAATGGCCGCGCCATCAATGACGTTGTGCAGCTCGATTTCCGTGTCTTCCGGCTCGGCCATGACGGGTTTGTCGACGGCCGAAAGCACGTGCTTTTCTTCCGCGGACCTCGTTTGGACCTGCCGGGAAATATCCATGACAAACCCTTGCACATGCCGCACGTTCCCATCATCACTCCGGACCACGCGAACGGATTCCATAGTCCGAAATGTCGAACCGTCCTTGCGTTTATGCAAAGATTCATAGTTGCGCGCCGACTCGGTGCTTTCCAACAGGAGATACAACTGGAATCGATCGGCGGGATTCACATAAATCTGTTGCGCTATGTCCGTCACCGTTTCCAACATGTCCTCGGGGGAATCATAGCCGTACATGTCTGCCATGGCAGGATTGACGGAAAGAAACCGTCCCTCCGGGGAGGACGTGAAGATGCCGACGGGCGCGTTCACCAGGACGTCGTGGGCGTCGGAAAAACCTGCTTGAGCGGGGGCTGAGTCAGGGTTTTGCTTCCGGAACATGGAGGCCTCCTGGGTCAATGGGGCGGGAAGAGTGGTTGCAAGCACAGGGGCCAAGGGCGGCCCTTAGGCCATCGGCAACGTGAAAGACACCGTCGTGCCCTGGCCGGGGTGGCTTTTCAGCCAGATTTGACCACCGTGCTTTTCGATAAACTGCTTGCACAGGACAAGCCCCAGGCCGGTGCCTTTTTCGCCATCCGTCCCCAACCGGAGTTTCCCTTTTTCCAGGGTAAAAAGTGAGGACAGCATCTGTTCGTCCATGCCCATGCCGTTATCCTGAATCGTCATGGTCGCCTTTTGCTCCGCTTGCCGGGCCGTGATGACGATTTCCCCGTGGCGGGGGGTGAACTTGATGGCATTGAAGAGAATGTTGCGGATCACGGTCTTGATCATGGGCTGGTCGACCAGAACGGTCAGGCTCGGATCAATGTCCCGGCGGAGGGCAATTTCCTTGTTCTTGGCCAAGTCCTGGGCCGTAGACAGTCCCATGTTCAACAGCTCGTCCAGGCTGCTCGGAATGGGTGCGTAATCAATGCCCCCCTGGCTCATGCGCGCCCATTGCAGCAGGTCTTCCAAAAGCTCGAAGGAGTTCTTGGCGCTTGCATGCAGCTCCCTCGAAAGAAAGCGGAAATCCTTTTCCGAAAACATGCCCGGTTGATTGGCCAGCATTTCCGTTGAAGTTACAAGGCCGGACATCGGGGATTTCAAATCGTGGGCAATGATGGAGAAGAGCTTGTCCTTTTCAGCGTTGGCTATTTCAAGCCGCTGGTTGATACGCCTGATTTCATTTTCAGCCTCATGCTGTTCGGTAATGTCGCGAGTGATGGACAGGACGGATGCCACTGTGCCGTCAGGGGCAAACTCCGGGACGATTCGGGAATGATAGTGCTTCCGCCCGGCCAGGGTCGAAAAATCAAAAAACATCTCTGTTTCCTGGCCACTGTGGAAAACTTTCTCCAGTTTACCATGCCAGAGCTTTACGTGTTCCTCCGGCATGTTCAAATCCTCGTTGGTCTTGCCAATGAATTCTTCCCGGTGCTTGCTGGTGTGTTTTTCAATAATCCGATTTATATAGACGTGGCGAAAATGTTGGTCAAAGCGTGCCACAATATCAGGCGCGTTTTCCGCCATGGCGCGAAATTCCTCTTCGCGGTGGCGCAAGAGGGCTTCCGCCTGCTTGCGATCGGTAATATCCCGGCAGAAGCAGACGAGCTTGCCGCCTCCGGACTCAATGTATGATACGGAAACCTCCACGTCGAAAAGGCTGCCGTCCTTTCGGCGGTGTCTGGTCTCGAAGCACTCGGACCCCTTGGCAATGATTCTTTTGATCCGATCCTCGGTTTCGTTGGGTTTTTCCAAAGCATCCAGGTCCGGGATGCTCATTTGTCGCAGCTCATTATTCGTATATCCGGACATGTCGCGGTAGGCCGCATTGACTTCCGTCACCCGTCCCGCCATGTCCAGGGTCCAGAAACCATCCCGGGTCGTTTCCAGAATCGCATTCAGGTACTGCTCCCGATCCCGCAGGGTGTTTTCCGCGCGGACCTGCTTGCTGACATCACTGACCGCCAGCAGCATCCTCCTGACAGCCAGCCCCCGGTGAAACAACGGAGTTTCATTCTCCACCTTCCCGACGCATCGGACCGTCAGGTTCCCGGATGGTCCTTGGAGTCGGAACTCCAACTTCTTGCCCTCAGGGTGTTTGCAAAAGGCCCGGTAGCGGCCGTGAAAAGCCCCCCGGTCCGTTGGGACGATGAGTGCCGCCAGGCTCGTGCCGGACAAGTACGAAGCCTCTTGCCCGACCATCGCGGCAAAGGTCTCGTTGGTCTGGGCGATGATCCCGGTTTCATCAATGATCAGGTACCCTACCGGCGCATCGTTAAAAAGCCTGGCGTACCGGTCCCGGACCAACTCAAGCTGCTTCTGGGTTTCGCGCAATTCTTCGTTTTGGAGTTCAAGTTCGATCTGGTGGACCTGATACTCATGAATCAGATTCTTGATCTCCGAAAGAGAGAGACTGTCAACCGGCCGGGAAGTCCCGCCCAAACGCGCTTCAGCCTGCTTGCGCAACCGACGCAGCCTTTCGTCAAAAGTATCACCCATGCCCTTCTCCTTCGACGAGTTACATATTCTCTGCCTCGAGTCTTTTGCGCTCCGTAATCTCAAAGGCGCTTTGCAGTCGCACCATGCGACCGTCCACCCATTCAATGGCCCTGTCAAAGCAGTGGTACCACTTGCCCGTCTTATCATTGTGATGCTCCCAGCTATGGATGCCGGTCGGGTTGCCGTCGGCATCAAGGAGCTTGTCGTTGGTACAGAAATCACATGGACCATACTGGTCCTCCTGCAGAACGTTCCAGCAGTTCATGCCCACGACATCCCCGAAATCTCCCCGCCCGTATTTGTTGATGAACAGGATTTCGTGGGTCTCCATGTCCGCCACGTAGATCAGGGCATTGATGCTGTCCAAAATCGTCACCAACCGTTGATGCGCGGACCGGGCCTGTTCTTCCGCCAGCTTCCGATCCGTGATGTCCGCAAAGATGCAGGCAAATTGATTTGGTGCAGGTCGGAAAGCCGAGACCTGGAAATACTTGTCCAATTCCTTGGAAAACTGTTCAAATGCAATCGGCTCCCCGGTCATGGCCACCTGTCCATAGGTCACGATCCAGTGCTTTTCCGTGGCCGGAAGAACCTCACGGACCGTCTTGCCGACAATCTGTTCGCCCTTGAGTCCTGTCATCAGCTCAAAGGCGGGATTCACGGCAAGAAAACGGTAGTCGACAGGATCACCAAGAGGGTCGCGGATGATCTCATGCACCGCGAAACCGTTGAGCATCTTCTTGAACAAGGTTTGATAATCCTGTTCCGCCTTGCGCTTTTCCGTGATGTCTTCAAATGTTGCATAGACCTGAAAAGGGGTTGTTTCACCGGGCTGAAAAAGCGGCGTCGCGGTAATGACCAGCCAGATGTGCGCGTTCTTGTCCGGGTGAAAGACGGCCCGGATCACGGGCCCCAGCTTTTGCCCCGTGCGCAGGGCGATCATGGCCGGGTGATCCGTCCCCGGCACCTCGACGCCGTCCTCCTGAATCATTCTCCAGCGCGGATCCATGGACGTCTTGCCCAGCATCTGTTCCAGGGACAGCCCCAGAATCTGCTCGGCCGCGGGATTGGCGGAGATAATCGTGCCATCCGCGGAGTGATAGACCACCCCCTGGGACATGGTTTCAAAAAGCTGTCGATGCTTTATTTCGCTGGCCCGCCAAGCCTCTTCAGCCTCCTTGATTTTGGTGATGTTCACGAAGGAGACCAGGGTTCCGGAAAAAACCTTCGGCCCCACGGCATAGGGAATGACCCGCATCAGGTGCCACTGCCCGTTCCCGGCCCGGACCTCCTGCTCTTCCAAGGTGCCGTGCCGATGCACCGTCTCGATGACCCGAACCGGATCGACGTTCTCCAGGTTATGGGAAATGTGGGTGAGTGGACGCCCAATATCGCTATCCAATATTTTAAAAATATTGGCAATTTTTGGAGAAAACCGTCGAATTTCCATATTCTCGTCCAGCAGGATCTGCCCGATCTGGCTGGCGCTCAACAGGTTGTCGACATCGTTATGCAGCTCGCTGAGTTCCATGATCTTGGACTGGTATTCGGAATTCACCGAATACAGCTCTTCGTTGGTGGACTGCAGCTCCTCATTGGTGGACTGCAACTCCTCATTGCTGGCCAGCAGCTCTTCATTGGTGGCCTGAAGTTCCTCGTTGGACGTCTCCAGCTCCTCCACCGTGGCCTGCAGGTTTTCCCGGTTAAATTGCAGTTCCTGCTCCAGATCGCTGATGCGCTGCTCGGCCTCGTGAGAAAGGTCATAGGCCTGTACCGTCTGCGCTGCATCAGAAGCGGCCAACTTTCTGACCTCGTTCAGAAAAACGGCCACCAGCGGCTCCTGCCCTTTTTTTTGAGGCAGTGGCTTGATGCGCAAATCCACCATCCTGAAGCCATCTCGATGGCGCAGCCTGATGTTCGAAAAACGCAACGACTCCTGCTTGCGAAAAGCCTTTTGAATGCCCGTGGACAAGGGAATGGCCAAGTCCTTGGCCGCCATCTTGGAAATATCCGTGGAAAGCTTGCCCGAAGGCAGCTTGAAATAGCCTTCGGTCTCGCCGATAATATGCAATACTTCCATCTGCTCATTCACGATGACGGACAGGTGATTCAGATCTTCACTCAAAGCTTCGATGAACCGCTCCAATACCCGGTCCTCGCCGCTGCGCTGATCCCGGCGGACTCCGGTAAAAGACCTTCCGGATTCACGATAGCTGAGGTTCGGAACCTGGGGGAGTTCACTGGAATCCTTGATGTGCTTGAGTCGCCCTCTCGTCCGATACACTTTGCACTTGTGATCCAGATTTTCAAAATAATCGCCCATGTCGCCGATGGTCTCGCTGGTCCCCAAAACCAGTATCCCACGCAGATTGAGAGAAAAGTTGAAAAACTCAAAAACTTTGCGCTGCAAGACCGCTTGAAGATAGATGAGCAAATTGCGGCAGGAGATCAGATCAATGTTGGTAAACGGGGGATCCTTGATCAGGTTGTGTTGGGCAAAGACGACCATTTCCCGGATCTCCCGGGAAATCTGATAGCTGTCCTTCTTTTTGTAGAAATACCTGGCCATCAGGTCTTCCGGAATATCCGCGACAATGCTTTCCGGGTAGATGCCATTGGCCGCGAATTGCACGGCATTGCGGTCGATGTCCGTGGCAAATATCTTCAATTCACGGTTAATTCCCGATTCCCGCATATACTCCTTGGCCAAAATGGCCAGGGTATACGCCTCCTCTCCCGTGGAACATCCGGCGACCCAGAACCTGCTTTCCCGGTTGGTGGCCCTGTCCAGGATGTCCGGCAAACACTCTTGCCGCACAAAGTCGAAAACTTCCCGGTCCCGAAAAAAACGGGTCACGCCAATGAGGAGTTCCCGAAACAAGGTGGCCGCTTCAGCAGGATAATTCTGCATATAGGCCACATATTCCTTGATCTCATCGATCCGGTTGATGGACATGCGCCGTTCAATGCGCCGGGTCACCGTGCTGGGCTTGTAGTACGTGAAATCCACCTTGAACTTCTCCCGCAAGATGGAAAAGATTCGCGTCAGGGCATCCTCATCGCTGATCACGGTTTCGGAACGCTCCGCTTTCACCACAAATGGGTGCTTGGCATAGGAAAGCAGTCGTTCGGGCATTTCGTCCGGCGGCAAAACAAAATCCACCAGGCCGGTGGAAACGGCCGCCCTGGGCATGCTGTCAAATTTGGCCGAATCTTCACTTTGCACCATGACCATGCCGCCAAACTCTTTGATGCCCCGGACCCCGCGCATCCCGTCGCTGCCCGATCCCGAAAGAATCACGGCCACGGCTTTTTCCCCCTGATCCTCAGCCAGAGAGCGCAGGAAAATGTCAATCGGCAGGTTGATGATTCCCCGGACGTGCTCCTGATCATTCAAGAGCAGCTTGCCGTGAAAAATGGTCAGATTTTTCTTGGGCGGGATCAAATAGACATTGTTGGGCAGAACCCGCATCCCGTCCTCAGCCCGGCGCACCTGCATCGCGGTTTTTTTGGACAGGATTTCCACCATCAAGCTCTTGTAATCCGGTGAAAGGTGCTGGATGACCACGAAGGCCAACCCGCTGTCCGGGGCCATGCCTGAAAAAAACGACTCAATGGCCTCCAATCCGCCGGCTGAAGCACCCACCGCAACATACAGGGAAGGAACCTCGGAGGGTGGTACGGGAGTCGATTTGCCTGAGAGATTTTTTTTGGATGGAGTGGAATGTTTCCGGGGCATATCAGCACCTCTGTTTAGAAGGTTCAGCGGTTCAGCGGTTCAGCGGTTCAGCGGTTCAACGGTTCACGGTTCAGCGGTTCACGGTTGGGGCCGCGGAGTTGTCGGAAGTTGGTGCATCTGGAGCGACACCGCCGGTAACTACTCAGCTTGAGTAACTTTGAAAAGACAACTTTTGCAAATTTGCTGTAAGCATGACCTGGATACACGTCTTCTCAGGTATGACGGACTCGGGGACGGCATTGTAAAACAAGCCATTCCGGCGAAAGCGGGAATCCAGTGCCCGGGTACTGCCAAGCGCACAACAGGCTATAAAGTTACTTATTCTGTAACGACTCACCTGCGTTCGGGCTTGTCGTGAAAATGTGCTGAGTCGTTACCTTATTTTTTCCATTTCCATCAATTGGCATGATCATTGGATAGTTGCACCCATCAATGGCTGATACGCCATCTTATCCCCAAACATCAACAAAAATGAACCAACTTCCAGTAAAGGGGACTACATTTATGTCATCTGCGACACCAAATACCGACTTCACCGTCACCCCCCAGGCCCTGGTAATCCTGGAGCGGTATTTTCGTGAACATCCGCCCAGCCCCATGCGCCTGATCCACACCACCGGCGGGTGTGCCGGAGAACGTCTCGCCCTGTCTCTGGAGGACACCCAGCCCGGAATCGACGACACATCCATTGAGCAGGACGGCTATCAGTTCACGGTACCCCATGAACTGTTGCGAAAAGCCAGCCCCATAACCATCGATGCGAACCGTCTCGGCTTCATTATCCACTCCAGCATGGAACTGAGCCAGGGCGGCTGCTCATCCTGCACGTCCTGTCCCAGCGGGTCGGGCTGACCTGTTCCCTGCTGAACCATGCCCGGTCCACCGCGCACGACAAACGCGGTGCACCTGCCAGCGTGCGCCCGCACCCTGTCCCCCGCAAAATCAGTTGGGCGTACTCACCTCCCAAACCCAAAGGAGCCCGAGAGCACAATGGAACCATTCACCGCTACGGCCTGGAAAACCCTGGATACCCAATGGCAAGAGGTCGGTAGGCATTTTACATTGAGTTGGGTCGGTCCCATGCATCTGGTCATGCAGAACTACCCGGAGGCTGCCCAGGGGCTGGAAGATGTCGCCGGGCAGGTCATCCCGGATGGGTTTGCCCTGACCTACGAAACCCGAGAGAGCAAACCCGTCGGATTCATCATGGCCGTGGCCCTGCATGACGACGGTTCGGACGCAACCATCTGTCGTCTGCTGACATCCTCCCCATTGACAGAAGCCGCCGAAAGTCTGCTTACGAATTTTTCAATGGCCTTGTGGACCCTGGTGGAGGCGGGCCAACTCCCCAATTTCGAGCAGGCCGGGGACCTGGAGAAACTCCTGACCGAGCGGACCAGCCCCTTCCTGTTCACGCTGCGCCAAGAGGAAATCACTCCTCCGGAAGAGCTGCTCAAGCAGGCCGAAAACGGCATCACCTCCTGAAGTCTGGACGCAGCCTGACAGGAGCCCTGCACCTGGACTCTCGATCCCTGCCTGGCCCATCCAGCGTCCAGCAGGTGATTTTGGGACAGGCCGACCGCCTGCTTATCCATGATCATCCTTTCTCCGGATGGCTCACTGGCTCATCGGCAACTTGAAGGGCAAAACCACATGCACCGTTGTGCCCTGACCGAGCGAACTTTCAACATGGATATTGCCATTCATCAGTTCCACCAACCGGCGCACGATGGCCAGGCCCAGGCCCGCGCCCTGGTAGGAGCGGGTGTAAGAGCCGTCCACCTGGACAAAGGGTTTGAACAGGCCGTCCACCTTGTCGTCCGGAATGCCGATGCCTGTGTCCATGACCGAGAACAGCACCCTGGTATCTCCCCCCTTGGCCGGAGAAAGAGACGTCATCTGGAGGTGAACGGCTCCCTTGTCCGTGAACTTCAGGGCGTTGCCCACCAGGTTGAACAGGATCTGCCGGATCCGGGCCTCGTCACCGATCAGTTTGGCGGGAATTGCCGGGTCGATATGGCAGTTCAGTTCAAACCCTTTATCCCTGGCCATGACCATGAACAGGTCTGTGACCGACTGGCCAAGCTCGCTGACTTCGAATTCGGCTTCATGAATCATCAACATCCCCGCTTCGACCCGGGACAGGTCCAGGATGTCCGAGAGCAGACGGGTCAGCCGATGAGCCGAGATCTCGGTCAACTGGACGTATTTGTCCTGTTCGGGATCAAGGGAAGTGGTCCTCAAAAGCTGCATCATGCCCATGATTCCGTTCAACGGAGTGCGGATTTCGTGGGACATGTTGGCCAGGAATTCGGATTTGGCTTGGTTGGCGGCCTCGGCCTGCTCCTTGGCCGCCAGCAGCGCCGCTTCGGCCTGCTTGCGGTCCGTGATGTCTCGGACAATGGCCATGATCCGTTCCTGGCCAGCGATGATCACATGCTTGAGGATGTTCTCCGAATAGAAGAAATCGCCCTCCTTCGTCCGATTACACCACTCAAAAACAACGGTTTCCCCGACCGCGGCTCTTTTGATCAGCCCAGCGACTTCCTCATTGGTATAGGGCCCCTCACGCGCGCTTAAATCCCCCAAGCTTAAGCCGGGCAGCTCGTCTCTGGTATACCCGTACATCTTCAGCATCGTGTCGTTCACATCCAGGATGTCTCCCGTCCGGATATCATGGATATACAAGGCATCGGTGATCGCATTGAAAATTTCCCGATACGTTCGCTCGGAGTGCTTCAACTTTTCTTCGGAGCGCTTTTGCTCAGTAATGTCCCTGAATTCGGTGACACGAACCATAGCCCCTCTATAGGGAATATTCCTACCCTGGATGCGAACGGGGTATTGCTCACCACTCTTGCGCAGGCCAAACGCTTCATAAGGTTTTTCATAGCCCGTAAGGATATTGTTCATGACTGTTTCACGAGAGTTCTCGGCGGTCAGCAGGAGCCCATTCATGCCGATAAGTTCATGGTAATCAAACCCGGTAATCTCGGAGAGTCCCTGGTTGCACTCCAGGATGACACCCTTGTCGTGAATAGCGATTCCGCCAAATGAAGCATTGTGCAGGGACTTGAAACGTTCCTCGCTCTCCCGAAGCCGCTCCTCTCCCTTCCTGCGCACCACCAGCACCCCTACAAGTGCTGCAATGCACACACCCATAAAGGCGATAACCGCCACGACAGGCCAGATCAATGCCTTGTGTCGGGCATAGAAGGTCTCGGGCTGGTTGATCACCACGGCTTCGGCGGGGAGGTCCTTGATTTGTATGCCGAAGCGCCGCATCTGCTGGTAGTCGAACAGAGGCACGTTGGGGCTGTCCATGATCACCGGAAGGTGATCCGGGTGCTGCCCGCCAAGAATCCGTGTTGCCAGCTCTCCGGCCGCCCGTCCCTGCTCCCGGGCGCTGACCAGAAACCCGCCCAGAGCGCCCAGGCCCATGTCGAAGTCCCAGAAGGTCAGCACCGGGCCCGGTGATTCCTGAGAGAGAATGTGCATACTTTCCGACACCGAAAGATAGCCGCCCCGGCCATCCAGAAGATTGTTCAACCGCAGAACAAGGCTGTCCCGGGGCAAAGTCCGCAGCACTTCCGGGGCTTCCTGGCCCGTCAAGCCCAGCAGCTCTCCCATCTCCACCCGTGAAGCGAACTGGTCCGCAGCAGCCCTGTACAGGCCCAGATTGGCCCGGCCCACGGCGGAATACTCGTCCACCACGGCAAAGACATGGCTGGTTTTGGGAAACAGCCGTAGCCCCAGCTCCAAGTTCCGGGACATACTGATTTCCTCATTGACCCCGGTAATGTTGGACTGCCCGGCGATGCGCTCCGGAGTGAAGCTGTTGATTCCGGCAAAAACCACGGGCACGCGCGGAAACAGTTCCTCTCGGACCCGGAACAGGAAATCCAGGGCATCGTCGTCCGTGACAATGAGCAGATCCTGGGGCTTGGCGCGGTACTTCTGCCAAAGAAAGGAGGTCACCCACTGTTGATACGCCTCCCCGGAGTTGCGCCGCAAATCCAGGTGCTCAATGGCCAGGTCCACATG
>SKYX01000344.1 GCA_007127655.1 Desulfonatronum sp. | reverse complement strand
TAGCCATCTGCAACGTCTACTACTACCACGCCCAGGGCTTCCTGATCGCCTCCACCAGCATGAAGCAGATCAGCCACACCTTTGACGAGGCCTCCTCCACCCTGGGGGCAACCTTTACGCGAACCATGCGCAAGATCACCCTGCCCCTGATGTGGCCGACCCTGTTGGGGGTGGCCGTGTTCTTCTTCATGCGCAGCATGGTCACCCTCTCCGCCGTGATCTTTCTGATCACCCCGTCCACCCAGGTGGCCGCGGTCTCGGTGCTGCTCCTGGAGGACCGGGGCGCGGTCAATCAGGCCGCGGCCTTTTCCGTGTGCATCATGGCCGTGGTCGTGGCCGCCCTGCTCGTGGCCCGGGCTGTGCTGAACGTATTTGGGTTTCGGCACATCTCGCTGATCCGCTAAGGATGCGAGCAAACGTGGTTCCTTCCGTCCTGCGTCAATCCCCGTAGGGGCGGCCCTTGCGGCCGCCCTGGATGGGCGCGGCAACGCGGGGCGGCGGCAATATGTCGACATTCCATGCAATCCGGGAGAATGGGCAGGCGCGAGGCCTGCCCCTACCTGACATTGCCTGCCTGCCGACCCAGAAGCTCCGGCAATCCGGATATGTCCGGCAGGACGATGTCGGCCTGGGAGGCCAGGGACGTCATGGTTCCCGCGCCGGTGAGCACGCCGACGCACAGGCGAACCTCGGCCGAGCGCCCCATGGCCATATCGTGCCCGCTGTCCCCGACCACGGCCACATGGCGCGGCGGCAGATTCACGGCCTCGCAAAATGCCAGGGCCATGCCCGGTCCGGGCTTAACCCCGTATCCGCTGTCGTATCCGGCGACAAACTCCACGAATTCTTTCAGGGCGTAGCGCTTCACGGTGGCCGAGGCCGAGGCTTCGCTGTCGTTGGTGGCGATGCCCAGGCGCAGGCCGAGCCGGATCAGGCGCTCGAACAGCGGACGCAGATCCGTCACGGGCACGGCGCTGATCAGGGCCTCCTCGGCAAAGAGCGTATCCAGGCGGCCTCGCAACTCGTCCAGAGGAAGCACCGCGCCCAAGCCCCGCCACAGCTCGGCCAGCTCTCCGGCATGGCCCGCGGCGATGACCGAGTCGGCCTGAAACCGGCACGTCGCGGGATCGAATCCTCCCGCCTCCAACAAGACCCGTCCAAGCCCCTCGTCGCCCCCGGAAGCCAGGGCCGCCGCCTTGGTCACCACCGAACTCCACGTCCGGTGAAAGTCGAACAGCGTACCGTCCTTGTCGAAAAGGATGCCGTGTATGTGATTTGCGGGCGGATTGGGCATGGTGAAGTCTCCGTAGAGCGTTTCAGGTGAAGTTGATGTTCATATCGTGGCGTGTTGGACGTTGGCAATTGGCAAGCCCTTTGGTGTGTCCGAAATGGTTGCGTGGGAGGCGCATTGTACACCTTTCGCCTGTCATGCGTCTTCCGTCATTGAACCGACATTGAACCGTCACCTCATTGTAACCATGTGATTCATGGTCGGGTGTTAAGGGGAGCTTGAACAACAACGGCGTCATGAAGCAATTTGCTCATCCCGACAAACCACGAAAAAAAACCAGAGCGCACAAGGACTCCTCATGACGACAGCCATGACCGCTCAAGTCGAGTATCTGATGCCGAGCAACGACCTTTCTTCACCTTCGCCAAACATCCTTCCCGTATCACTGGACTATCTGGCATGCGCCAACGGCCCCCCGGACAGGTCGTCTCCCCGAGCCTGTCTCCTGATGCGCCAGGCTCCGTATGTCGCCCCCACCGTGCCCCTGCTCAATGTGTACGATACCTTCCGCAACCATCCGGACTTGATGGTGCTGCCCGTGGTCCAGGAGGGCAAACCAGTGGGACTGATCAATCGCTTCAAGCTGCATGAGATGTTCAGCCAGCCGTTCACCCGTGAACTGCATGGCCGCAAGCCCATCAGCCTGTTCATGGCCGCCAATCCGGTGGTCGTGGACAAGAACGTGTCCATTGACGATTTGGCTCGGATCATCATCGACGCGGGCATGCAGCACATGTACGACGGCTTCATTCTGACGGATCAGGGGAAGTACGCCGGCATCGGCAACGGGCACGATCTCCTCGGGGCCGTCACCGAGCGCAAACAAGCCCACTTGTTTTATCTTGCCCATTACGACGCCCTGACCGACCTGCCCAATCGCCTCTTGTTCAAGGATCGGCTGACCCAGGCCTGCACCCGGGCCGAGCGCAACGGGCACTCCGTGGCCTTGATGTTTCTCGACCTGGATCGTTTCAAATTGATCAACGACACCTTGGGCCACTCCGTGGGGGATCGGCTTCTGAAAAGCGTGGCGGCTCGTTTATTGGAAATCGTGCGGAAAAAGGACACGGTATCCCGACTGGGCGGGGACGAGTTCACGATCATTCTGGATGACTTCGAAACGCCCCAGGATGTGGCCGTGGTCGCTCAGAAGATACTCTACGCCATGGGGCAGCCCTTTGTTCTCGAGGGCAACGAGGTGGTAGTGACCACGAGCATCGGCGTGGCCTTTTATCCCCAAGACGCCGCGAACCCGGAGGAATTGCAGAAAAACTCCGATGCGGCCATGTACCATGCCAAGGAAAGGGGCAAGAACAACTATCAGTTTTTCAAGCCGGAAATGAATGTTCAAGTCAACGCCCGGCTGAGCCTGGAAAACCAGTTGCGCAAGGCCGTGGAAGCGGATCAGCTCCTGTTGCACTACCAGCCCCAGGTGGAACTGAGCACCGGCAAGGTCGTGGGCGTGGAGGCCCTGCTTCGCTGGCAGCATCCGGAATTGGGGTTCGTCCCTCCTTTGACCTTCATTCCCTTGGCTGAAGAACTCGGGCTGATGGCCTCCATCGGCGAGTTCGTGCTTCATGAAGCCTGCCGCCAGAACAAGCAGTGGCGGGACGAACTGGGAGTGCGGGTCTGCGTGGCCGTGAATCTGGCCGGATGGCAACTGGAGCAGCCCGACTTCCCGGATACTGTGGAGCGCATCCTGCGCAAAACCGGCCTTTCCCCGCGTTGCCTGGAACTGGAATTGACGGAGAACGTGCTTATGGAGAACATCAGGCAAGCCCAGACCGCATTGAATGTGCTCGGCCAAATGGGCGTTCTCGTGGCCATCGACGACTTCGGCACGGGGTATTCATCCCTGAGCTATCTGCTCAACCTGCCCATCGATACCCTGAAAATCGACAAGTGCTTTATCCAGAGCATCGGTCAACAGGAGGACGGCGCAACCATCGCCACCGCGGTCATCGCCCTGGCCCGCAGCCTCAAGCTCAACGTCGTGGCCGAAGGCGTGGAAACGTCGGAACAACAGGAGTTTCTCCGCGAAAAGGGCTGCGATTTCATCCAGGGCTATCATTTCAGCCGCCCCCTGCCCGCCGCGGACCTCGTCCCGATCCTCTCCAAACACGCGAAAATCCCCACCTCCCGCAAACTCAACTGCCTGGATCAGGAGTGACTTGCCGGATTGATGTCCGGCAGATTGCTGGGTGAGCGTTCCTGAAACGAGGCCATTCCCTGATTGCCACAAAACTGTAACGAAAATGTCGCGAACGGATTGACGCTTTCGGCTACCATCCTGTAGTTAGCCGCCATTAAGGTGACCGAAGGTAGGCTTTTAACCAAACGAAGTTGTATCGATGCGTATTGAATTGAAACAGGTCGGCAAGGTTTTCAAGAGCGCCGTGGCCTTGGAGAATATCTGTTTTACCGTGGAATCCGGGGAGTTGGTGGTGATTCTTGGGCCGTCCGGATGCGGGAAGTCGACCTTGCTGCGGATCATTGCCGGCCTGGACGACGCCAGTTCGGGGATGGTGCGGATCGGCGAGCAGGACGTGACCAATCTCTCTCCGGATCGCCGTGGCATTTCCATGGTCTTCCAATCCTACGCCCTGTTTCCGCACTTAAGCGTCGCGGAGAATATCATCTTTGGGTTGCGCATCCGGGGGCGAAGCAAGGTCGAAATCCAGAAACGGCTGAGCCATGCCGCTGCCATGCTGGGACTTGACACCCTGCTGGATCGCAAGCCGGCTCAGCTTTCCGGGGGGCAGCGTCAGCGGGTGGCACTGGGACGGGCCATTGTCTCCCAGAAGCCGATCTGCCTGATGGACGAACCCCTTTCAAATCTGGACGCCAAGCTGCGCCATGAAATGCGCCGGGAGATCCTGGAACTGCAACGCGAGCTGCGCCTGACCATGGTCTATGTGACCCATGACCAGGTGGAGGCCATGACCATGGCCGACCGCATCGTACTCCTGGACCAAGGCCGCGTGGCCCAGATATCCTCACCCGCGGAACTTTATGCCCGGCCTTCCAGTTTGTTCGCGGCCCAGTTCATTGGCTCACCGCCGATGAACATGCTGACCCTGGAACCCTTTGGCGAGGGCTGTGCGCTTGCGGGAAGCGAGAGGTTGATTGTCCGGGGCGGGTGCGAGCCGC
>SKYX01000036.1 GCA_007127655.1 Desulfonatronum sp. | reverse complement strand
GGCGCGGATGTTGTCCTTGGAAAGGATGGCGTTTTCCAGGGCGTCCAGGGCTTCCTGGGCACCTTGCTGGGTGGAGATGGAGAAGCCGCCACTGTCTGTAACGCCAGGGCCGTAAGGTCTCCCTCTATCAGAGAAGTTGCCGACTCCGAGGGCAGATGCCGTGGAGTTTCCGATGGCAATGTAGTAGTAGTCCTCGGCGCTGTTGTTAGCTGGACCAAAATGGATTTTCAGGGGGCCTTCAGAGTTGAGACCGGCACCGTTATGGTCGCTTCCCCAACCTGCTGCTCCGGTAGTTGAACTTGATGAAAGATTGCCATTGAGCAGGTAAATGCCATTAAACTTCGTAGCATTGGCAATTCTTGTAATTTCCGAAGCCATGGCCTGATATTCCGAGTCGATGATCAAACGCTGATCGGAGTTGTAGGTGCCGGTGGCCGCCTGGGTGGCCAATTCCTTCATCCTGATCAGCTTCTCGTCGATGACGGCCAGGGCGCCGTCCGCGGTCTGGATCATGGAAATGGCGTCGTTGGCGTTGCGAATGCCTTGGCGCATGGAGGAAATCTCCGCTCGCATCAGTTCACGGATGGCCAGCCCGGCGGCGTCGTCCGCGGCGCTGTTGATGCGCAATCCCGAAGAAAGCCGCTCCGTGGACGTCCCGAGTCGGCCATAGGCGGCGGACAGGTTCCGGGCGGCGTTCTGTGCCATTAAATTGTTGTTTATTACCATTGACATAGCTGAACCTCCTAAAAGGGTGACATCGTGATGCCTAGCTTTAAGCAAGGGAAGTGCCAACTATGTTTAGTTGTTTTTTTTCAAATTGTTATATGTTTATGTGGCGAGCTAAGAACTCTTCTGGCGACGTGTTTGCGCTAACGGGGTGTTTTTCTTGCCAGTGCTCATTGATGAAGGTGTGGGTGTTGGTTTTATCGTTTTGTTTTAAATTGTTATGGTTTTTTCGTGCTTCTTGCGATCATCACTTCCGGGGAGGCCTTCCCGTGTCATTGTCATGACAATAGGCTGAAAATCTTGCATGCCGGGATGAACTTGTTTGGGCCCACGTCGCTTTTAAGGCTTGTTGAGAGCCCGGCTAAAGATTTTCGGGTAATGGCCGATAAGAAGGTTAAAGCGAAGATGCTGTTTTTGCTGTTTTGACATCCCGGTTAACTGGGCAGCCTCTTCCCGGCATTTGAGGACATAGTGAGGATACAGCCATGCGTGTGGAAAATACTCTTGAGACTCGGTCATATGTGCCGGGCGACCTTGGCGTTGCACATGTGTTGAACGTGCCTGAAAGCGACAAGCTCGGCGCACTCAACCATGACAAGGGTCGCGATGGGCAGAAGGGCGATGATGCTCGCCAGAAAGGAAGAAGCGCCTTGATGGAGGCCATGGATGTGGCTGAAGAGCATCTGAAGGGAACCGGACTGAATATTCGCCTGAAGGTCGCGGACAAGAGCGAGCGGCTTCAGGTGGAGGTGTTTGATCCGAAAACCAAGGAAGTCCTGCGGCGGTTTCCCCCGGACGAAATCATTCGGCTGGCCGAGTCCATTGAGGAAATGGCGGGCCTGATCGTGGACAGATCGCTTTAGGGCGTCCATTTGAAACTTGGTGCCGATGAAGGCTCGAACGTTGATTTCGTGTTGCTTCGACTTTTCGGACTGGACGGTTCTTCCTTGTAGGGACTCCGGGAATAGGATAAGGAAAAATCCATGCCCGGAATCGACCTGCACACCCACTCAACGGCCTCGGACGGCACCCTGTCGCCCACGGAACTGATCCAGGCGGCGAAAAATGCCGATCTGGAAGCCATTGCCCTGACCGATCACGACACCACCGGCGGTCTCAAGGAGGCCGCCACCGCGGCCGATGCCTTGGGAGTGGAATTTGTTCCCGGTTGCGAGTTAAGCGTGGTTTCCCAGAACGGCAACATGCATATTCTGGGTTACTGGATACCCACCGGCCCCAGCAAGCTGAGCGAGACACTGCGATTTTTGCGGGACCGTCGGCATGAGCGCAACCATTTGATTATGGCCAAGCTGAAGGCCTTGGGCATGGATATTTCCTATGACGACGTCCTGGCCGTGTCCGGCGGGGATGCCGTGGGCCGTCCGCACATCGCCCAGGTGATGCACTCCAAGGGCTATGTCCGGGAAATCAACGACGCGTTCAAGGACTTTCTCGGCTCCGAGGGCAAGGCCTATGTTCCTAAGGAAAAGCTTGGCCCTCAGCAGGCCATCGAGCTTCTGAAGTCCGTGGGAGCGACGGTCGTGCTGGCTCATCCGTTTTTGCTCGGCCTGATGGGGGCGGATTTGCGCGGCGTGTTGAAGCAGCTCAAGGAATTTGGGCTGGATGGCATTGAAGCCATCTATACGCTGCATCGGCCGGATCAGACACGCCTCTATCTCGACATTGCCCGGGAAATGGATTTTCTGGTCACCGGCGGTTCCGACTTCCATGGCGCTGTCAAGCCGAACGTTCGGCTGGGTTCTGGTTTCGGCGAGCTGTTCGTCCCCGCGTCCTTGCTGGCGACCATGAAGGAACGCCGGGCCAAGCTTGGTTTGCCCGTTTAGCGTCCGCCCGTGAATTTTGTGCGGAAACTTTTTCCGTCAGGCCTGTCTTTTATCTTTCCGACTCCCTTTCTCTTCATCACGTTCGCATGTCATCCATTCCGTTCCGTCCGGAACTGCTGGCTCCCGCTGGAAACCTCGCCAAACTGAAGGTCGCGTTGCGCTATGGCGCGGACGCCGTTTACCTGGGCGGGTCGGCTCTGAATCTTCGGGCCGGTGCTGGAGGTTTTGATCGAGACGCCTTGCGTCACGCAGTGGCGCTGGCCCGGTCCGCGGACGTTCGCGTCTATTATTGTCTGAACGCCTTTCCCCTGGAAACCGACCTGGATAGTATCCGGGACGTCTTGGCGATGCTTGGTGAAATCCCTCAGGACTCGCGGGTCCATGGATTGATCGTGGCCGACCCTGGGATTTTCGCCCTGGCCCGGAAGTTTTTGCCGGACATGTCCCTGCACGTCAGTACGCAGGCCAATACCGGCAATAGTGCGGCGGTGGAGTTCTGGCGGGACTTGGGGGCCAAGCGCGTCAATCTGGCCAGAGAACTGACCTTGAAGGATATTCGCGGCATACGGCGGGCCGTGTCCGAGAGGGCACCAGGCATGGAGCTGGAAATGTTCGTGCATGGGGCCATGTGTCTGGCCCTGTCCGGTCGCTGCTCTCTCAGCGCCCATCTGAACGCCCGTTCGGCGAACAAGGGCGGCTGCACCCAGCCCTGTCGTTTCAAGTACAAGTCCCAGGGTCTGGCCCTGACCGTGGAGGAGCAGCTTCGGCCCGGAGATGTCTTGTGGGAAGTGCTGGAAGGGGAGGACTTCACGGCCTTTTTCAGCCCCCGAGATTTGTGCCTGGTCAAATACCTGCACTGGCTCCAGCGCAACGGCATCAACGCCCTGAAGATCGAGGGGCGAATGCGTTCCGCCGCGTATGTCGCCCTGACCTGCGATGTGTACCGCACGGCCCTGGACGATTTGGGCCGAGGGAGTTTTAGGCCGGACCGTTACCTGCGTGAACTCGGGACCGCGTTGCACCGGCCCATGGATTCGGGTTTTTTCCTGCCCGGTGCTCCGGCCATGACGGCCAAGCGTTGGGAGTGCAGCGGCGACATGACCATGGTCGGACATCTTCTGGGCCAGAATGGTTTGGGGCGGTGGACGACTCAGGTCCTGGACCGCTGGGACGCGAACGGCCTCGTGGAACTGGTGCTGCCGGGCCTGCGTCGTCCTGTGCTGCGGTCCGGAGAGTACGGTCTGGAGAATGAGCGGGGGGAGGCGGTACGTCTGGCCCATCCCGGACAACGGGTGGTGCTGCGTTGCGAGCATCCGGGATGCGCGTCGGATGTCTTTCTTCGCCAAGCCCAGGATCAATCCAGGAAGCAACCGCGATGACCACCCAGACATCTCTGAACCGCCTTTCGCCCCTGGCCACGATATCCGGGCACGCTCGCTTTCAGGCCATCGGTCGACGCATGCTGGAGCAAAAGGCCGCGGACGCAGCCCGGAACGCCCGGCTGCGCGAAATCCATGTCCTGCATACGGATGATGCGGATCCCCTGCACCGGATGCTCAACGCCCTGCAACCTGGAACCTATGCCAGACCCCACCGCCATCTCGATCCGCCCAAGTCCGAAGGGTTCGTGATTTTGCAAGGTATGGCCGGCATCGTACTGTTCGTGGAACACGGCGAGGACATATCTGAAGAATATATTCTGTTGGATCAGGAGCGGGGTGCGTTGATAGCCGACGTCCGGCCCGGCGTCTGGCACACCATCCTGGCCCTGGAACCGGACACCGTGCTGTATGAGGTCAAACCAGGCCCTTATTTTCCGGTGACGGACAAGGATTTCGCGCCTTGGACCCCGGCGGCGGATAGCGACGCGGCGAAAGACTATTTTCTGGGTCTGGAACGACGCTTCAGAGTCGCTTGCG
>SKYX01000232.1 GCA_007127655.1 Desulfonatronum sp. | reverse complement strand
CGCCGCATTGCCCAGCAAGTGACGCACCAGCCAGCGCAGGCCGATCACATTGCTGACCCCGTGTCGTTCCACGACGTCCCGGAGTATGGCTACGTCTACATAATCCTGCAGCAGTTGCCGTCTGGAGGCCTGGTCAAGTCCCTGAACCTCGGGAAAACCGCCGACGATCAACCAGTCCAGAAACGCCCTTTCGATCCCGGCTCGTTCCACCCCGGAAAGAAAGGCCGTCTCCGGCGGAATGTCTCGACCCTGATGGTGCAAGGCCTCGGCAAAGCTGAACGGATAAAGAGGCACCTCCCAGGCCCGGCCTCGGAGAGCCGTCGCGATCTCCCTCGAAAGCAGTGCGGCGGATGAACCCGTTACGACAACATCGCTTGTTCCGGTATCCAGGAGACGCCGGACAAAGCGTTCCCAACCGGGGACCACCTGGATTTCATCGAAAAACCACGTTGCTCGAACCGGACCCGAGCTTCCTGCCGTCCGCCGGGCAAATTCATCAAGCAGTAAACCGAGATGGGCTGCTTCCAAGTCGGCGAGGCGCTCATCCTCGAAATTCAGATACGGCAGATGGGTGAGGGGCGTCCCCTGACTGAACTTGTCCCGGCGCAACTGCTGCAGGAGTGTGGTTTTTCCGGCCCGGCGCATTCCCACTACCGCGGTGGCCTTTCCAGGCAGGGAAACAACTCCCCTGATCTGTCTGGGCGTGCAAACCGGCAATGGCGCGGAGATCGCTTCAGCCAGTTTTTCGATCAAGACATCCTTCAAGGATAGCGGGGTTATGGTATGCACTGAGCAGTATTCTCCTTCGTGAAAGGCGAAGAGTAGGCATTTTTCTCCCTCAAAAAAAGAGAATTATGTGAAATTTATTGATCAATCAAGATCCTGCGTTTCAACCTTTGGATGTGTTGATGGGGACATGCAATGCTCCGTAATGGTCTGGTTGGTGCGCGGTCATCCTCGCTGGGAGGTGGCCCGTTTCGCGGCCACGGCATGGCCCAGACCGGATGTCGAATGATCTTCTCCAAGGCTTTTCAGCACCGGAGTGGATCATTTGGGCTCATCCCGGCATGGCGCGGCTCGCTGTTCGTCCAGCGCACAGCGCACCACCGCGGCCAGTTCCTTCAACCGGTAAGGTTTGCCCAGGAAGCCCACGGCCCCGGAGGCAAGGACCTCCCGAGCACTTCCATTGGCCGAATAACCACTGCTGATCACCACTTTGACCGGGGGATTCATCCGCGACAAATCCTGGAGGCATTTGTACCCTCCCATGCCCGGCATATTCAGATCCAGCACGACCAGAGCGATGTCGCCGTGGAACTCCCGGCAGAGTTCCAGAGCCTCTTCTCCGCTGACGGCGCTCTTAACGGTGTAGCCCAGGCCCTCCAGGGCTTCCTGGGTCAATTCCCGGATTTCCGGCTCGTCGTCCACTACCAGGATGGTTTCATCACCGCCTTGAGGAGGGCTTTCCCGCGGTTCCTCGGTCGGACTGATCTCCTGTTCGCTCATGGCGGGCCAGAAAATTTTGAACGACGTTCCCGAGCCCGGCTCGCTGAGGCACTGGATGTAGCCGCCGTGGCTCTTGGCGATTCCGTATGCCGAGGCCAAGCCCAGGCCTGTCCCTTTGCCCATCTCCTTGGTGGTGAAGAAGGGGTCGAAGATGTACTCGCGTGTTTGGGCGTCCATGCCGTGGCCCGTGTCCGTCACGGTCAGGAGCACGTGGGGGCCGGCGGACGAACCCGGATGGTGGTTGGCGAAGTCCTCGTCCAGGACCACGTTGTGCGTTTCGATGACGAGCTTTCCGCCCTCCGGCATGGCGTCCACGGCATTGCCGGCCAGGTTGAGCAGGGCCTGCTCGATCTGCACCGGATCCGCGTCCATGGGCCAGACTTCGGGATCGAGGCGCAGTTCCAGGGCAATCATTTTCGGGATGGTCCTTTCCAGCATTTTTACCGCCTCACGTACTTCGTGGTTCAAATCGACCCGGATCTTGCTGGACTCGGCCTTGCGGCTGAAGAGCAACAACTGCTGGACCAGCAGGGCAGCCCGGTCCAGGGCGTTGATCACCGCCTGGACCCGGGACTGGGCTTGGGAACCGAGGGAGGCGTGTTGCGACAGTAATTCCATATTGCCGCGGACCACCTGGAGCAGGTTGTTGAAGTCATGGGCCACGCCTCCGGCCAGGGTGCCCACGGATTCCATCTTTTGAGCCTGGAGAAACAGGCTTTGCAGATTCTCCTTTTCCTGCTCGGCCCGCCTGCGTTCGGTGACGTCCCGGATAACGTAGACCATGCCCACGGGCCGGGATTCCAGGTCACGGATCACGGCGCCGTTGACCTCGGCGTCAATACTGGTTTCGCCGAGACGCAACCGGTATTGTTGCGGGCCGATGCTTTTTTCGATTCGCGTCCGGGCGTTCTCTTGCGCGCGCGGCAGGTCATGCTCGGTAAAAAAGGAATAGATGGTCCTTCCGCAGATGTTCGTATCCGGAAGGCTCTCCAAGCCGGGAAACGCCTGTTCGTTGACAAAGGAGATCGTGCCCTCCATGTCCGTCCGGATGATCAGGTCCGGCACGGTTTGCAGGAGCCTGCGCTGCATCTCCTCACTCTCCAGCAGCGCGTCCTCGGCTCGCTTGCGCTCGGTGATGTCACGCAGAAACACGACGACATAGTCGTCGTCAGGCAAGCGCATCTTGGTGAGGGACACCTCGGCGGTGAACTCTGTCCCGTCGCCCCGAACATGCCGCCACTCGAAGACGTCACTTTTTCCTTGCTCCACGCGATGGAGAATGTGTGCGGCCAGTTCCAGGGAGTTTTCTCCGCCGGGCTGTACCGCTGGAGACAATTCGTCGGGGGTGCGACCCAGCAGTTGTTCTCGCGGACGCCCAAACTGTTTCAGGGTTTGCGGATTGCAGTCGACGATCCGCTCATCTTTCAGCAGGAAGATGGCATCCGGGGATGCCTCGAAAAGCACCCTGTGTTTTTGCTCGGACTGGCTGAGCATGGTTTCCGTTTGCTTGCGTCGGGCATTTTCAACAATCTGAGCGGCAATGGCCGCCATGGTGCTGGAAAAAGCCTCCTCGTCCGGATGCCATTGCCTCTGGCCGCCGACGTGTTCCAGGCTAACAATGCCCACAAGCCTGCCATTGATCATGATGCCCGAGTCCAGCATGGCCGAGATGTCCAACATGTTGAAGTACCAGTCCATTTCCTGGATTCGCGGATCGGTACGGCAATCGTTGATGGAGACCCTGCCCTCGATACGGAGACTGTCCATGTAGGCCGGAATCTCCGAGCAATGCAGAGATTCGAGGGGAGCCATGTGGCCGGTTTCAGCCTGGAAAAGCGCTTGGCACCCCAGGATCGCACCGTCCTCGGCCAGGAGCCAGACACTGGCTCGACTGACTGCCGTTGTTTCGGCGGCCACCTGAACCAGCCTGGCAAAAGCAAGGTCCTTGTCGCCGGACACAATGGCCTCGTCCAGGGCCAGGCCGGAGATGGCCGCTCGCTGGTTGCGTGCGCGTTTTTCACTCGCACGCAGCGTCTTGTTCGTCTCGCCCAACTCTTGATAGGAAGTGCCCAACCGCGCGGCCATGTCCTGGAAGGAGCCGAGCAGATCAGTCAGTTCCTGATCCGCGTTCTCGAAGTCGTGCAATGATATGGGCTGCCCGGCCCGGATGGTCCGCATGGATTCCCCCAGGTGCTGGAGGGGAATGACCACGGACTGCCGCAGACGCCGGCGCAGGAGGAGCAGCATGCCCAGCAACATCACGGCCAGGAGGGCGGAGTAAAAAATGAAAAAGGAGAGGATCTGTTGTCTGAGCAGTGAAAGATCATAGACGATGGCTATCCAACCCAGGGTCTCCCCCACGGCGGTGATGGGCCTGGCAAAGTAGAGGGAATGCACGCCTCCGGTCACCCGATAGGCGCCGTCCATGCCGAGCAGGTCGGCATCAGCCAGAGTGGCGGCCACTTGCGCCTCTCTGTCTTGGATCAGTCCGGAGGCGCTTGTCAGAAAACTGCGATTCTGGTCGTACAGCGCGATATGGACGATATGCTCGATGTCGCGCATTTCCCGCAGGCGCATGTTCAAGGAAGTAGTTCGTTTCTCAAAGAGTTCGTTGGCCAGATTGTTTTGTTCCCTGGTCACGACCGTATCCAGGAGGTGGACGACCATGCGGATGTTTTCGTTGCGCCAGTGCAATTGCATCAATATGCCGAAAACAATGAACAGGACCGCGATCACCAGGAAGGTTCGCAGGATGTCCTTGTTCATCCGCGCGGCAATGCTTTTTTTCATGGCGTTGGTTCCACGGAGGTTACATATTCAACGGTATCCGGGGTGATGCGCAGGATGTAGACCGGTTTCAGGGGGTCTCGTTCGTCCTGAAAGGAGATCTCGCCTGTCACGCCGGGATAACCGGTGGTCATGGCCAGAGCGTCGCGGACGGCTTTCGGTTCCGCGCTGTCGGCCCTGCGGATCGCATCGACCAT
>SKYX01000027.1 GCA_007127655.1 Desulfonatronum sp. | reverse complement strand
GAAAGAGCCATCCGCAATCAAAAATCTGAAATCAAAAATCAAAAATCAAAACGACCACCTCAATACGCCCCCTTCCCGGTCAGGACCGCGGGGATGGTCTTGAGCAGTATCCAGATATCGGTGAGAATGCTCTGGCTCTGAATGTATTGCAGGTCCAGGCGGACCTGGTCTTTGAAGGGGATTTCGGAGCGGCCCTGGATCTGCCAGAAGCAGGTCAGGCCTGGTTTGACATGCAGACGTTTGCGGTCTTCCAGGGTGTACTCGGCCACCTCGGCGGGCAGCGGCGGGCGAGGGCCCACCAGGGCCAGGTCCCCGGTGATCACGTTGAACAGTTGGGGCAGCTCGTCGATGCTGAACCGGCGGATGAACCGGCCGACCCGGGTCACCCGGGGGTCCTGCTTCATCTTGAAGATCACCCCATCCGCGGACTCGTTGCTGGCAAGCAGTTCCTGCCGGATGGCCTCGGCATTACGGTACATGGAGCGAAACTTGTAGAAGGGAAAGACCCGCCCGTTCAGGCCGACGCGCTGCTGGCGGAACAGGAAGGGCCGGCCGTCCTCGATGACGATGGCCAGGGCCACGGCGAGAAGCAGCGGGGAAAGCAGGAGCAGGCCGAACCCGGCCCCCAGGATGTCCATGACCCGCTTGATGGCGAACAGACTGCCCAGGCCGACCTCCCAAAGCAGAACCTTCACCTGGTGGCGCACTCGGAGCAGGCGCAGGCTGGCCTTGGACGTGGGCACATTCATCTCGGCAAACAGGGCCTGGCGGGCCCGAAATATTTCCTCACTCATGGCGTACCTCGCTCGGAGCGCTTCGGTGGATCGGCCTGTGAATCGGCGTGTGTATCGGCAGGACGATCCGAAATGTGGTACCCTCGTTTTCGTCACTGGTAAAGGACAATGTTCCGCCATGCTTGCGGACGATGATATCGTGGGAAATGCTCAGTCCCAGCCCGGTCCCCTTGCCCGGAGGCTTGGTGGTGAAAAAGGGGTTGAACAGACTGTCCTGCGCACTTTCCGGTATGACCGGGCCGTTGTTGGTGACGGAACAAATCACGCGCCCCTGGTCCTCCCAGGATTGGATGCGGATCAGCCCTTTTCCGGGCTTTTGGGCCTCGGCCAGGGCCTGGGCAGCATTGACGATCAGGACTTCCAGATCATTCGCGTCCCGCTCAACCGAGCCCATCCAGAACCTCCCCCATTTCCACGACAAACAGGGCGTGGTTCAAGCCGCCTCTGCGAAAGAACAGCATTTCGCGGCTCAGCCCGGCCACCAGCTCCAGCCCTCGGCCACGCTCGGAATCCAAGGCGCGATGCTCCAGCATGGCTTTGCGGGCCTGGTAGTCCCATTCCATCCCGGTATCCCGGAACAAAATCCTGCAGCCATCGTCCTGGAGACGGACCTGCAACCGCATGGGGACATCCGGCGACATCCTGGCGTGGTCAATGATGTTCAACCCATACTCATGGACAACCATCCTTACGGCCCAGGCGCTTTGCTCCGGCCAGCCGCGACCGGATAACCGCTCCTGGATGTCCTGCCCCAGTTTTTCCACGGCCTGCTTGTCCTGACTGACCGGGCCGGACCAGAGGACGGTGGCCGGATCGATCATCCGGACATACAGGATGCTGCAATCGTCCTGACTGATGTCGCACCCCTGGGTCTGGACGTGGTCCAGCACGGTCCGGGCCGGATTCAGGCCCACGGAGACAAGCCCGACGGCGGCCTGGGAGGCCAGATCAGGGCCGGCACAGAAAACATTCGCCCCCTGCTCCGTCACCTTGGGACGGGCTTCGGACAAGCCGTCGGTGTACAAGAGCATGCACAGCCCCGGCCCGGCCGGGATGCGCACCTCGTCCCCGGCATTGCAGATTTCCCACGGCACCACGGACATGCCCACCGGAAACCCGCCCTTGTCCGGAGATATGCCTTCCGGAACACCGAACAGCAGAGGCTGGGGATGGCCGCAATTCATGCAATCCCAGGCCGCGGTTTCCGGGTCGTAAATGGCCAGAAACATGGTGGCGTAGGATTCCGGGTTCTGGACATACTGCTGAAACCGCTGGTGGATGGCATTACAGATCGCCGCGGGGCCCCGGTCGAACATGCTGCGCACGGTTTCCTCCACCAGCACCTTGAGCAGAACCGAAATCATGGCCGGAGCGACGCCGTGACCGGCGACATCGCCGATGAAAAGGCAGACCCGGTTGCCAGGCAAATCAATGACGTCAAAAAAGTCCCCACCCACGGAGATGTGGGGTTCATAGGCCGCGGAAATCTCCATGTGATCGTGGAGGAAGGGATTCAGGTTGAGAATCTTGCGCTGCATTGTTCCGGCCAGGGTCAATTCATGCTGGATTTTCGTTTGCCATTGCCGCAGCTCCTGATTTCGCTCCTCCAGCTCCCGCATCAGCGCCCAGCGCTGGCTTTTGATCTGGTGGAGTTCCACTGCCTGGAGCAGAATGGTGCGCAGCTCCTTGACGTTGTGTACGGGTTTGGTCACATAGCGGTAGATTTCGCCAGTGTTGATCAGGTTCACGACCTGATCCAGGTTGCCGGTGCCGCTGAGCACCATGCGCACGATATCCGGTCGACGCAGGCGCACCTCCCGTAGAAAAGCGAACCCGTCCATTTCCGGCATCTGAATGTCTGAAACCACCACGTGCACCGGCTCGTCATTGACGATCTGCAAACCCTGTGCAGCGGACAAGGCAAATCGCTTGCGGTAAGGTTCCCGGATCAGGCTTCTCCGCAAAGAGTCCAGGATTTCCTGTTCATCATCCACGAACAACACCGTCACGTGTGAGGGGTCGACCACGGCGGAGCGTTCCGTATCCGGGGGGGAAAGAGGCATTTCATTCATGGCAGGTCTCCAGGTTCTTGTGCACTGCTGTGCCGAGCAGTGACAACAGTCTCTGATTTCAGTCTTCCGCCTCCAGACCCTTCTTTTTGATGGCCTGCTTCATGGGCAGGGAGATCAAAAAGGTCGTTCCCTTTTCTGCGTCACTTGACACCGTCAAGCTTCCATTGTGGGTCCGGACCACGATATCGTGGGAAATGCTCAACCCCAGGCCGGTTCCCTGCCCTGGAGGCTTTGTGGTGAAAAACGGATCGAACAGTTTACCGCGGATCTGGTCAGGAATGACCGGCCCGGAATTGGTTATGGCACAAAAAACATCGGGCGACGCAAACCAGGTCTGGATACGGATAATGCCCATCTGATCCAATTCGGCATTGGCCATGGCCTGGGCCGCATTGATGATGATGTTCAGAAAGACCTGGTTGATTTGGCCGGGAATGCATTCCACATGCGGGATCTCTCCCAAATCCAGTTCAATGTCAGCAATACTCTTGTAACTGTTCCGGGCAATAACCAAGGTGTCGCGCAGCCCTTTGTTCAGATCGGCATGGACAAACTCCTCGCGGGGATCGGTTCGAGAAAAATCACGCATGCTGTTCACGATGGTGGTGATCCGCCGAAAACCTTCCCGTGACTGATCGAAGAGCGCGTGGATGTCGTCCATGATCACATCCATCGCGGACTCCTCCTCCAGTGCTCGCGCCTTATCCAGGAGTTGCTGCTGTTTTGCCGATCCCGGAGGTTCATTGAGAGCCTGCTTGTAGTCCCTCAATACTTCCACGATCAGGGGGATGTACTCCTCCAGGGTCTGAAAATTCATGGAAACAAAGCCCACGGGATTGTTTAATTCGTGGGCGATGCCCGCGGCCAGCTGGCCGATGGCGGCCATTTTTTCACCAAGAATCAACTGCCGCTGCGCCTCGCCCAACTGTCTTGTCCGGACTTCAACCTGCGCTTCCAGGGACACGTTCAGCTCCTGAAGCTGCATTTGACTTTGCATCAGGCGCTGTTCGGTTTCCTTGCGCTTCAGGGCATTGATCAGAATGCTGGCCAGCATTTCAAGAGGTACGGCGTCGGCAGGCCGCCAATCGACTGGCTGACGCACCGAGTCAAAGCCGATGAACCCTTCCAGTGCGCTGTCCCAGATCATGGGAACCGCAAGCAGCGACAGGATTTCCTGGTCTTCCAGAAATTGCTTCTCGGCTTCAGCCTCCGGCGGCAAGGCTGTCATATCCGGGATGACAATGTTTTCAAGGCGCGACATCTTGTCATGCCACCAGGGCAGAATGTCCAGGGGGATGTCCTGGAGCTTGTTGATCTGCGGCGGGATGCCCCTGGCGCACCACTCATACGTGTTGCTCCAGAACCGATGGTCCAGGGCGCATTGAAAAACATAGACCCGGTCTACCTTCAGCAGCTCCCCGATCTCGCCCAGGCAGGACTGGACCGCCTGGTTCATGTTCTCGGCTCCCAGGTTGATGAAGCGGGTGGAAATCTGGGCAAGCAAGGCTTCCAGGTCGGCCTGGAACCGAAGCCGGATTTCGGCCTCCTTGAGCGCGGTGATGTCCCTGCCCACACCCTGGATTTCCATGATGGTTCCATTCTCATCCTTGATGGCAAAGTCTTCCCAGGCCAACCAGCGCCAACCGTCGACGGACATGGCCCGCTGTTCCAGGGAGGTCCGGTGAGGAGGTCTTTCCAGAGCCTGCATGGCCTTCATGGTGGCCGGCAGGTCGTCTTCATGAACCAGCGGCATGAAGGTCCGGCCGATGAGTTCTTCCCGTGTTTTGCCGAAAGTCCGGCAATAGGCCTCGTTGACAAAGGTGAACCGACCCTGGTTGTCCACCCGGACCACCAGGTCCGCCTGGGACTCCACAATGCCTCTGTAGCGCTCCTCGCTTTGGCGCAACTCCTCTTCCATGCGTCGTCTGTCCGTGATGTCCAGCCCCAAACCCAGAATGGCCATGGTCTTGCCGTCGGGCATCAGCAGTTTGGACTTTATGGTTTGCAGGATGTGCCGGTTGCCGTCGAGAAACGTGATATGTTCCTCGAACTGCTGCGGTTCGTCGGCCTCCAGAGTCAGGGAGTCAGTCTGATCACAGACGGCCAATTCGTCTTTCGTGATGCTCAGGTTGTCCGTGCCGATGCCGGTCTGGCCCTGGAAAAGCTTGTTGACCAGCAGCAGGCCACCATGGGCATCGCGCAGCCAGATGCTGGCGGGCGCGTTGTCCACCAGGGCGTTGACCAGCTTCTTCTGACTCTCCAGTTCCAGCTCCCTGCGCTTGTTTTCGGTAATGTCGCGCCGAAAACCCGCCAGGCCGACTATTTTCCCACCCGGCTCCAAGACAGGCGCCTTGTAGTATTCCATCCACTTGTCCGGGTTGTCTGCGCCGCCGTCCTGCTCCCATCTCAGCTGCTCGCCGGAGTTCAGGACGTGCTTGTCCTGTTCCTGGTAGCCTGTGCCAAGGAGTCCGGGCCAGACCTCCAGGGTGGTCCGGCCGATGATCTCGTCCATGGAGCGTCCGCATTCGGCGATGAAAATCTGGTTTACCGCCAGGTACCGCCCCTGATCGTCTTTCAGCCAGGCCATGAAGGGCAAGTTGTCCAGGAGCGCCTTTTGCTGAGCCTGGGTGAACAACAATCGTTCTTCGGCTTCCCGTCTTCGCTGGGCCTCCAGGCAGGACCGGCAGGCCCTGGCCAACTGGTCCACGACAGGAAGCAATTCTTTTTGGAAATCCGTATTGAACTCGGAGGATCGGCTCAATATCAAGAGACCAAAGTCATTGAGGCAGAATCCATAAATCCTTCTGTTTTCCGACACCAATTCCGGACAGGTTTCGTGATTGCTGATGAATCTTGTTGAAAAATCAGCGGCGACCTGCATCCATTGCGGCATGTGGATCATGATGGAGGGAAGAACTTTGACTGTTTCCCACGCCTGGCCTTCAACTTGAATGACGCCTGCCAAGGTGCAGTTGAGTTTGCGCAGAAAAATTGGCAGACATCTGTCGAGAAGAATGTCCAGGTCGAATTCTCCTCCGATGGACATGGCCAACTCCAGCAGAATGCTGCGTCGTATTGTCTCAGAATGATGGGTAGGCCGTGCTGTCATCGCTCTTTCCTTCATCAAGAAAGCCGTTTGCAGCAACTGCGTTTTTTTCGGGTGTTGCTGCAGGAAGCTGAATCTTTTATACAGGTGCGAAAAAGCCGGATGTCCTCAAGCAGATGGGAAATTTGAGTGATGAACGCGTCGTCGCGGCCTGGGTTCAAAATCCATATTTTCAAGCCTTTGTGGTGAGACGCCTTTCCATTTGCAGCTCCCTTGTGATGCCACTGATTTTATTTACTTTCGAAGACGCATCGGAGAAGAAGGCACGCGTTTGATCTTCGAAGCCCCCGTGCAGATACATGGTGAAGGTTGGAGAACACCAAAATCTGCCGGGGCGTCCAAAGAAAAACGACAATCCCTATCAGCGGCGCATCGTCCGAGAGCGTTTTCGTCGCAGGGCGGGAATAGAACCAATAATCGGCCACATGAAACAGGATCATCGCATGACCCGCAAATACCTGAGAGGAGTTTCCGGCGACGCGATCAACCTGTTCATGGCTGCAGCAGCGTTCAACTTCAGGAAGTGGATGCGGAAGTTGTGTCATTTTTTTCTCTTATTACGCTCTGGCTGTTTTTCGATGCCAAAAGTCATCAGCCGCACATGCTGCCCTCTATTGGGCGATAAAGGCTTTTCAGGCTCGACTAACTACTCGATTGTTGTCCGGCATGCCATACGAGCAGGAATTACTAAACAATCCAAGTTCTGTCTTACAATGAATATGGAGTGAGGTTGAGAATCATGGATGCGCCAACCACTGTTGATGAGTTTCGCGAGCATTCATCCTTGCTGCAAAATGCCCCAATTGCACCTAGCCTGCAAGAGATGCTTCGAGAAAACGTTCTGGAGAGCATGCCTTCAGGGTTGATGATTGTCGGGGAACGTGGTCGGGTCCTGCAGGTCAACTCGATATTGGCCTCAATTCTTGGTTTTTCCAAAGATGTCCTGCTGGAGCAGGGATGGAGCGTCTTGTTCATCGATCATCCTGACAACGAGGGTTTCAACAACACTCTCCTGGACGTCATCCAAAAAAAACAGATCCGGTACAAACGACAGGTCTGGTACAGTCGGCATGATGGGCAACGACTTTTCCTGGAGATCACCTCGTCCTTTCTCCAGGTCGACCAGGAAAGCTGGGTACTGGTGGTGCTGGTCCAGGACCTGACAGACCTGCGCCTGATGCATGAACGCGAAAAGTCGGCCTTGGAGCAGAAACGACTGGCTGAACAGCAACGGGCCGATAGCCTGAACAATCTTGCCTTGTCCATTGCCCACCAGATCCGCAATCCCATCATGGCCATCGGTGGATTTGCCAACCTGGCCGTGAAAAACAGGGACGATCCGGCCAAGGTCGCCACCTTCCTGGAGACCGTGCTGCAATCCACGGCCCGTCTGGAACGGATGGCCCAATCCGTACGGAAGTATGTTTCCATTGCCCCTGGCAAAATTCAATATATTTCCCTGTTCGACGTTCTCTCCCTGGCGCTGCAACGAGTGCACGCGAAAGCTGAGCAGATGAACGTCTCCTTGAAGCTCAGCCACGACTCTTCACCGCAATGGAGCATCAAGGCCGATCCTGAACAACTCGGTCGCGCTCTGGACGCTGTCCTGGAAAATGCTCTAGAAGCGTATGACCACCTGCCGGGACAGGAATGTTCCATCGATATCGCTGTCCAAAGTCAGGACGACATCGTTGCTCTGGTCATATCGGACAAAGGCCGCGGCATTCCGGCAAATGACCTGCCCTATGTCTGCGATCCCTTTTTCACCACTAAGGCGGTGGGCTCGGGCATGGGGCTGGCTCTGGTTCAGCGTATCCTGGCCGGACACGGAGGCTTGCTGAATATTGACAGTCGCGACGGGGAGGGAACGGAGGTCAGGATGTGCCTGCCCAGCGCGGATGCAGATGGTCCTTTGGCAAGCTAACTGATCAATATGATGGCTATCGAGAAAAAACCGGATTTCAGGCCCATGTCGGGTCCATCACCCAGATGAGCGGCGGTTCCAGGACGGACTTTGACCAACGTCTTCTTGAGCTTTTTGGCGATCATGAACTTACAGGCAAGACCATGTTCGTCTTCGTGGACGGTCTGAGCACGGGAATCAGCAAGCTCATCGACTCCCTGTTCAATAATCTTGGGCTGTTGCCCAACTATATCGGCGGCGGGGCCGGATCCTTGAGCTTTCAGCAAAAGCCCTGTCTGTTCACAAACCAGGGCCTGCTTGAGGATGCCGCGGTGCTCGCCCTGGCGGATACGACCAGTTCCGTGGGCGTGGCCCACGGCTGGACTCCAATCAGCGAGGCGATCAGGGTCACTGAATCCGAAGGGAACATGGTCATCAGCCTGAACTGGCGGCCGTGGAGTGCGGGCTTCCCCTGATCGGTGCCTTGACCCTGGGCGAAATCGCCAATACCGGCGACGCCTACCTCGAATTCTACAACAAGACCTCCGTTGTAGGCATTTTTCAGCCCTTTTAATCGCTTAGCCCCACGCTTACTCGCCCTGAATCCCTTCAAATGTACCGTTCTCATTATCCAGCGAACCGCTGAGTGGTCGGCTGCCGTCTAATCACTAAACTCAGGCTAAATTACGATATCCTGGGCACAGGCGATGTCAATCACGAGGCGTCCCAGGGCAGATTTGTTCTCGAGCCACAGGTGTTTTGGATCGATTTCGATGATTGCAGGCCCACCTGTGGGGATACCCTTGAACATGTTGCAATCTAAAATTTTGAAATTATAGAGTTTTTGCAGAGAACAAAATTTCCCTGCGAGGCGTTCGATCAGGTTGACAGAATCCGCGGACCTCCATAGGCCTCACGCAACTCCGAGACAAAGAAGGATCGGTTACGACCACCATGCCCTCCCCCAACGCCTTGTTCACCGCTCTGTACGCCTCGAAAGTCTTCTTGCGCCGCAACATCCTCGCCGCCGGACAAGTCTGCGCGGCGTTGTTCAAGGTCATGATCCCGGTGATGATCGTGATGAAGATATCCCAGGAATTGGGTCTGGTGGACGTGGTCGGCCGGGTCATGGGGCCGCTGATGGAGGTGTTCGGACTGCCCGGCCCCATGGGGCTGGTCTGGGCCACGGCGCTGCTGACCAACCTCTACGCTGCGGCCGTGGTCCTGATCACCCTGCTGCCGGAAGTGCCCTTGACCTCGGCCCAGGTCACGGTCCTGGCGACCATGATGCTCATCGCCCACGGCTTGCCCGTGGAACTGAGCATCGCCCGGCGCTCCGGAGCCCGGGTGCGTACCCAGCTCGTCGTGCGGATCGGAGCGGCCATGCTCTGCGGCTGGCTGCTGCATCTGGGCTATGGATGGCTGAATTGGGGAACCGCGCCGGTCCAGCCGTCCTGGATCCCGGACGCTCCGCCGGCAGGCTGGGCAGCCTGGATGCTGCGGGAAGTCCGCAATTTGGCGGGCATCGCGGTGATCGTGCTGATCATGCTGATGCTTCTGGATGTGCTCAAGCGCCTGGGCGTCACGGACCTGATGATCCGCCTGCTCTCCCCGGTGCTCAAATCCATGGGCATCGGCCGGGAAGCCGGGACCATCACCATCGTCGGCATGACTCTGGGCCTGTCCTACGGAGGCGGGCTGATCATCCACGAAGCCAGGTCAGGACGCATTCCGGCCAAGGACATCTTCCTGGCCCTGACCTTCATGGGCCTGTGCCACAGCCTGATCGAGGACACCCTGCTGATGCTTCTGCTGGGCGCGGACATCAACGGCGTGCTTTGGGCCAGAATGGCCTTCTCCCTGGTCTTCCTCTGGATCCTGGCCTGGATCGTGGCCCGCCTCCCGGAGTCGGTGATCAACAGACTTTTGATCCGCTCCAGAGCCTCACAATGACGATTTGATATGTGTTACGCCCCCCGGTCCGTTTGCGTTTGACCACGCACTTAGGTAAATAAAACTGTTTTACGCGGGAACTGGCATCAAATGGGTTTCCAGAACCCATTTTGATGAACACCGCGGTGCCATATTTGGTCCATGGCTCACAGCTTTGATAATGGCCGCACCTGTCCGAGAACCTTCACCACCCCATTCAGAAATATGCCCAAACGAACCGATCTTCGCCGCATTCTGCTCATCGGCTCCGGCCCCATCGTCATTGGTCAGGCCTGTGAATTCGATTATTCCGGGACCCAGGCTCTCAAAGCTTTGAAGGAAGAAGGCTATGAGGTCATCCTGGTCAACTCCAATCCGGCCACGATCATGACCGATCCGGAACTGGCCGATAAAACCTACATTGAACCTATCGTTCCGGAGGTGGTGGCCAAGATCATCGCCCGGGAGCGTCCGGACGCCTTACTGCCCACCCTGGGCGGCCAGACCGGCTTGAACACGGGGCTGGCCCTGGCCGAATCCGGGGTCCTGGACCAGTACGGCGTGGAACTCATCGGAGCGACACAGGAGGCCATTCGCAAGGCTGAAAGCCGGGAGGAATTTCGCCAGGCCATGCAGAACATCGGTCTGAGCGTTCCCAAGAGCCTGATCGCCCGGAACATGGATCAGGTCCGCCAAGCGGCCCGGGAGATCAGCTTCCCGATCATCGTCCGCCCGGCCTTCACCCTGGGCGGCACCGGCGGCGGAGTGGCCTACAACCAAGAGGACCTTGAAGCCCTGGCCGAACAAGGGTTGACAGCCAGCATCAAGACCGAGGTCATGCTGGAAGAATCCATCCTGGGCTGGAAGGAATTCGAGCTGGAGGTGATGCGGGACAAGAATGACAACTCCGTGATCATCTGCTCCATTGAGAACCTGGACCCCATGGGCGTTCATACCGGGGACTCCATCACCGTGGCCCCGGCCCAGACCCTGACCGACGTCGAATACCAGCGGATGCGCAACGCCTCACTGGCCATCATGCGCGAGATCGGCGTGGAGACCGGCGGGTCCAATGTCCAATTCGCGGTCAATCCGCAAAACGGCGACCTCGCGGTCATTGAAATGAACCCCCGGGTCTCCCGCTCCTCGGCCCTGGCCTCCAAGGCCACCGGCTTCCCCATTGCCAAGATCGCGGCCAAGCTGGCCGTGGGGTATACCCTGGACGAACTGCCCAACGACATCACCCGGGAAACCATGGCCTCCTTCGAGCCGGCCATCGACTACTGCGTGATCAAGATCCCCCGGTTCACCTTCGAGAAATTCCCGGGCTCCCAGGACTATTTGACCACGTCCATGAAGAGCGTAGGCGAGACCATGGCCATTGGCCGGACCTTCAAGGAGGCCCTGCAAAAAGGCCTGCGCTCCCTGGAAGTCGGGGTCACTGGGCTCAGCTCGGATCTTTCCCGGTCCGTCCCGGACCACGAAACCATTCTCAGCGGACTGCGCCTGCCCCACTCCAAGCGACTGTTCGTCCTGCGTCAGGCCCTGGTTGCCGGAATCGGCGAAGCCGAAATCGTGAAGGCCACGGGCATTGACCCGTGGTTCATCCGCCAGATCGCGGAGATCGTCGTCTTTGAAAACGAGCTGAAGCAGTTCGCCCTGGCTGAGAACCTCTCCGCCACCAACCCGAACATGGCGGACATCCTGCGCCGGGCCAAGGAAATGGGTTTTTCCGACGCCCAACTGGCCGCGGCCTGGAAGCGGGCCGAGTCGGACATCCGTAAGCTGCGCCAGGAGTTGGGCATCCTGCCCACTTACAAACTGGTGGACACCTGCGCCGCGGAATTCGAGGCCTACACGCCCTATTATTATTCCACCTACGAGCAGGAAAGCGAAACCCGGACCAGCGCCCAAGACAGCAATGGGCGCAAAGTGATCATCCTGGGCGGCGGCCCGAACCGCATCGGCCAGGGCATCGAGTTCGACTATTGTTGCGTCCACGCCTCCTACGCCCTGCGGGAAATGGGCGTGGAATCGATCATGGTCAATTCCAACCCCGAAACCGTGAGCACGGACTACGACACCTCGGACCGACTCTATTTCGAGCCCCTGACCTTTGAGGACGTCCTGAACATCGTGGAAACGGAACAGCCCGAGGGCGTGATCGTCCAGTTCGGGGGCCAGACTCCGTTGAACCTGGCCGTGCCCCTGATGCGCGCCGGAGTGCCCATCCTTGGCACCAGCCCGGACAGCATCGACCGGGCCGAGGACCGGGAGCGCTTCCAGGCCCTGCTCCAAAAGCTGGGTCTGCGCCAGCCTGACAACGGCACGGCCATGACCCCGGATGAGGCCATTATCATTGCCGGGCGCATCGGCTACCCGGTGGTGGTCCGACCCTCCTACGTGCTCGGCGGAAGGGCCATGGAAATCGTCTTCGACGAGGCCCAGTTGCGTTCCTACTTCACCGAGGCGGCCCAGGTCTGCCCCGGTCACCCCATTCTCATCGACAAGTTCCTGCAACACGCCATCGAAGTGGACGTGGACGCCCTCAGCGACGGCCAGGATACGCTGGTGGCCGGGATCATGGAGCACATCGAGGAAGCCGGAATCCACTCCGGCGACTCGGCCTGCGTTCTGCCCCCGCACACCCTGCCCGAGGCAATCATCGCCGAAATCCGCCGCCAGACCGAAGCCCTGGCCCGGGAGTTGGGCGTGATCGGGCTGATGAACATCCAGTACGCGGTCCAGGACGGCACGATCTTCATCCTGGAGGTCAACCCCAGGGCCTCGCGGACCGCGCCCTTTGTAAGCAAGGCCACCGGCCTGCCCCTGGCCAAGCTGGCCACCCGAATCATGCTTGGCCAAAAACTGAAGGACCTGGGCATCCCGGATCAGGTTCCGTTGAAATACATCTCGGTCAAGGAATCCGTCTTCCCCTTCCGCCGCTTCCCCGGGGTGGACGTGCTCCTGGGACCGGAAATGCGCTCCACCGGGGAGGTCATGGGCATTGACGAAAGCTTCGGCCTGGCTTTCATGAAGAGCCAACTCGCCGCAGGGCAGCGCCTGCCGGAATCCGGTACGGTGTTCATCTCCGTGAACGACGCGGACAAGCAGGAGATGCTTCCCGTGGCCAGGATCTTCCAGGAACTGGGCTTCCGCATCCTGGCCACCAAGGGCACCGCCGGTTTGCTTCAGGAACACGGCCTCAGCGCGGAGCACGTCTTCAAGGTCCACGAAGGCCGTCCCCACGTAGTGGACCATATCAAGAACAAGGCCATCGACCTGGTGATCAACACCTCCTCCGGGAAGAAGACGGTCCACGATTCCTCCTCCATCCGGCAAACCACCCTGCTCTACGGCATCCCCTACACCACCACCCTGGCCGGCGCCAAAGCCATGGCCCAGGCCCTTCAGGAACTCAAGGGCCGAGGCATGGAAGTAAAGAGTTTGCAGGAGTATCATCGGGGTTGAACCGAAACGTCGCACTTTGAGAACAATCGGGATAAACGAATGAAACGAGAATACTGCGGCCTCGTGGGCATTTCCGGACATCCGGAAGCGGCCAGGATGGCCTATTTCGGGCTGTACGCTCTGCAGCATCGCGGCCAGGAAAGCGCGGGCATCGTAACCTGGGACGGGATCAAGCTTCGGGAGCAGCGGGGCATGGGGCTGGTGGCCGACGTGTTCAACGAGCGCCACCTGGGCAAGGAACTCAAGGGCTCCACCGCGGTGGGGCACATCCGCTATTCCACTACCGGGGCCTCCCTGTTGCGCAACGCCCAGCCGTTCATGGTCCGCTTTGGGGAATACCGTCTGGCCATCGGGCACAATGGGAATCTGGTCAATGCCCAGGCCTTGCGCCAGGAACTGGAAGAACAAGGGTCCATCTTCCAGACCACCATGGACAGCGAGGTCATCGTTCACCTGATCGCCCGGAACCTGAACGGCAAAAGTCTGGAAGAAGCCATCGCCCTGGCCTGCTCTCGGATTCAAGGAGCCTATTCACTGGT
This sequence comes from Desulfonatronum sp., assembly GCA_007127655.1. GTDB lineage: Bacteria > Desulfobacterota > Desulfovibrionia > Desulfovibrionales > Desulfonatronaceae > Desulfonatronum. Next base: position 1,669 of record SKYX01000027.1, on the reverse strand, counting down.
CATTCTGGCCAACAACAAGCTCATCGCCCTGCGCGACCCCCTGGGCTTTCGCCCCCTGGCCCTGGGCCGGATGGGCGACGCCTACGTGGTGGCCTCGGAAACCTGCGCCTTCGACCTGCTGGAGGCGGAATATCTGCGGTGCATCGAGCCCGGGGAGATGGTGATCATCGAGGATCGCTGCCTCAGCACGCGGCGCTTCGCCGAGGCCGTACCTTCGAAATCCTGCATCTTCGAGCTGGTCTATTTCGCCCGCCCGGATTCTCTGGTCTTCGGCCGAGAGGTCTACGCGGCCCGCAAGCGGATGGGGGAACTTCTGGCCCAGGAAGCTCCGGTGGATGCGGACTTTATCATGCCCTTTCCGGATTCCGGGATGTACGCTGCCGTGGGCTACGCCCAGGCTTCAGGCATGCCCTTCGAACTGGGCATGATCCGCAACCACTACATTGGCCGGACCTTTATCCAGCCCTCCCAGGACATGCGGGACTTCGGCGTGCGCGTCAAACTCAACCCGGTCCGCTCACTGATCAAGGGCAAGCGATTGATTATCATCGAGGACTCCATCGTCCGCGGCACGACCATCCGGACCAGGGTCAAGAAACTGCGTGAGATGGGGGCCCGGGAGATCCACATGCGGGTCAGCTGCCCACCCATCCGCCACCCTTGTTATTTCGGCATCGACTTCTCTTCCAAGGGGGAATTGATCGCCTCCAACCATCCGGTCCCGGACATCGCCCGGTACATCGGCCTGGACAGTTTGCATTACCTGAGTATTGAAGGTCTGTTGGCGTCCGCCGGTCAGGACATGGGGTACTGCCTGGCCTGCTTCGACGGACGGTATCCTGTGGACGTGGACCCAGCCTGCTCCAAGATGTGCCTGGAGGACAAGTGTTGCGGATAGTCCACCAGATACTGCACAGAGGACGGCGATGACCCAGATTCCGCTTCAGGCTCCACATCAAGCCCTATCTCCCCCCCCATCCCAGGCATTAACCCGCGACTGGCTGAGCTTGGCCCGGGAAGTCCTGGACGTGGAGATTGCCGGGCTGGTCGCCGTGCGCGATGACCTGGGCCGGGGCTTTCTGGACGCCCTGGCGCTTCTGGCCGAATGTTCCGGACGGGTCGTTGTCATCGGCCTGGGCAAGTCCGGCCTGGTGGGCCGCAAGATCGCGGCCACCCTGAGCAGCACCGGCACTCCGGCCTTTTTCCTGCATCCCGTGGAAGGGGCCCACGGCGACCTGGGCATGATCCGTCCCGAAGACGTGGCCCTGGCCATTTCCAACAGCGGGGAAACCGACGAGCTGAACGCCATTCTGCCCACGCTGCGCTCTTTGGGGGTGCGCGTCGTAGCCCTGACCAAGAACGACCGCTCTTCCCTGGCCGGGCTGAGCGACATCGTGGTCAAGGTCGCCGTGCCCAAGGAAGCCTGCCCCTTGGGCTTGGCCCCCACGGCCAGCACCACCGCGGCCCTGGCCGTGGGCGACGCCCTGGCCGTCTGTCTGATCCACTGGAAACGCTTCGACGCCTGCGCCTTTCGCCGCTGCCACCCGGGCGGCACCCTGGGGCAGCGGTTGCGGCTGCTGATCCAGGACGTCATGCATCGGAAAAATCTTCCAGTGGTCCGCTCCGGAGTCGCCCTGGCCCAGACCCTGACCGCGCTGAACTCCGGCGG
>SKYX01000103.1 GCA_007127655.1 Desulfonatronum sp. | reverse complement strand
TCGGGGTCCCGGGTTCGCGGTGCGTGATGGTGGAGGACATTGCCCTGAATTTGAAGACGGCCAAGGAATTCGGCATGGCCACGGTGCTCATTGACCCAGGTAATGGGCCGGGCAAAGGCGAGGCGTACGTGGATGTGCGCATCGATGAGGTGGCTCTGTTTCCGGACGCTTACTCACGGTTTGCGCGGGGAAAAAAATGGAGTTAACGGCCCCCATGGTTTCCAAGCACAGTGAGGACACCCTCCTTTTACTTCAAGGACGGCTCACTTCCTTTCTGGACAAATGGGCCAGAAACATGGAACGGGCCGGATACCTGCAGCATACCACCGCCAAGGTCGAAGACTGCATTCTCTCGTTTCAGTGGTTCCTGGAGCCGATCCTGGATCATGCTTCTGAGCCATATTTAGCCACCTTTGCTTCCCTAGTTCAGAACCGCGCCTGGGCCGAGAAGATCATCCTGACCGCCCGCCGCCATCGCGACCGGGGCGTGACAGCGGAGATGTTTTTGGGATGTTTCAAGACCTTGGTGCATGCCGTAGAGGAAATGATCCGGGAACTTCCCGCCCCCGAGAGCAATCGCAACCAAGCCCTGCAGCGGGTCCGGCTGTATGCCGACGCACTGGAGACGATCCTGATCCACGACTGGACCTCCCTGTCTGAACGAGAGTCCAGGTCCAACCTGGACACCGCCAACCGACTGCTGACCCTGGAAAAGAACAAGTACGAGAACATCCTGGCATCCATCACGGACCTTGTGCTCGTGGCCGATGGTGAGGGCCGGGTCGTTGAGACCAATGCCGCGGCGCTCAACTTGCTGGGGACATCAATCCGGCACGGTGCCTGGGTCTGGGAGATTCTCGGCCTGGAAGGGGAAAGCATGGACGAGATGCTGCACTACTACTCCTTGGAACATTCCCATGAAATCCGTTTTCAAAACACCGATACGTACCTGAGCCTGAAGATCATCCCCCTCTCCCAGGTCAGCTTGGCATCGCGGGGATATATCCTGGTGCTCAACGATATAACGGTCTACGTGAACCAACGCGTCGTTCTGGAAGAAAGCGTGAATCGACGCACTGAGGAACTACGCCGGGAAAAGGCCCAGGTGGACGAGATGGTGATCACCCTGCGCCGTGTTCTGCAAACCACGGAGCAGGCCCGCGTCGACCAGATGGACCGGCTGGCTGGGGACATGGAAAAGCTCCTGCTGCCGGCCCTGGGCCGGATCAGGAAAGAGCAGGACATCGCGGCCCGAAGCCACTTCGTGGACCTTTTCGCAGATCAGATGCTGCAAATGGTCAACCAGGCCGGGCCGCGCAAGGACGCCCGCCTGCTTCGCCTGACCCCCACGGAAACCCGGATCTGCCAGTTCATCCAGGCCGGCAAGTCCAGCAAGGAGATGGCCAACACCCTGAACATCTCCCTGGGCACGGTGAACACCCACCGCAAGAACATCCGCAAAAAACTCGGGTTAATGGGCAAAGACCAGAACTTGTTCAACTTTCTACAATCCTCAGACCGTTTCCCCCAACGCCCTCCTACCAAATAGGTATATTTGCCTCCCCATTAAATCTCCATTTCCTCACCTTGCATTCTTCGCGGCCATGATGGAATCTGTGACCATCATACAAAGCTGAATCGGAATATAAGGAGAGAGGAAACCATGGAATGCCCAAACACCACCGCCCTGGACGACGAATCACGGCTCACGGCGGCGGTCAGGGATTTTTTTATCGCTCAAAACGCCGCTGAACTGCGGACGGCCGTGACGGATCTGCCTTCCGCCTGGCAGGACGAGTGCCTGTACAATGCGGATTGGGAGCAGACCGAATTCGCCTTCAATCGCCTCTTTGTCGGTCCCATGGCCCTGGAGGCTCCGCCTTACGCCTCGATCTATCTAGAGAACGAGCCCCAGGTCATGGGCCGGACCACGATGCTGGCCCGCTCTGTGTACGAAATGATCGGCCTTGTCTCCCCCTGGAAAAATACCCTTCCGGACGACCACGTCAGTCTGGAATTGGACGCGGCCCTGGCCCTGCACCGGATGCTTCTTGCGGCGACGCCGTCGGTGCGGGGGCAGCTGGAAGAGTTGCGTGCTTTGTTTCTGGAGGAGCATCTCCAGGTTTGGGTGCCGCGGTTCTGCGCACGGATCGAAGCCGCGCCGTCCGCTACACCGGTTCTGCTCTGTATGGCCGCAGTGTTGCGGCAGTGGCTGGGGACCAGCATCGCCCGGCAAGGATAACCCTCGGGTATTGGACAATCTGGAACGAGAAGGAGAGCTTATGAACCATTCTGCTGTTGACCAGGCCCAAAAAGCCATCGGCTGTACCATGAGCCGAAGAAAATTTCTCGGCTGCCTGGCGGCCAGCGGCCTTTTGGCTGCGGTGCCCGGAGGCCTGCTCAGGCCCCTGGATGCCCAGGCCCGGGGAGGTTTCGAGGAAGGTTTGGAGGTGTTTCGCAACGCCTGCCCGCGCAACTGTTACGACACCTGTTCGATCAAGACGTTCGTCAAGGACGGGATGATCCAATACATCGAGGGCGCCCCGGAATCCACCTTCACGGACGGCGGGCTGTGCGTGAAGGGCTATGCCTACACCCGGCGGCCCTACAGTCCGGACCGGGTCAAGTACCCCATGATCCAGAGCGGCCGCGGTTCCGGCAACTGGAAACGGATTTCCTGGGACGAGGCCCTGGATGTCATTGCCAAGAAGTTTATCGAGATCAACGACAAGGACGGGTCCATGCTCGGCCTGGCCCTGACCAAGTATTCGGGCAACTTCGGGATCACCAATTACGGCGTAGAGGGAATGATGACCTCGCTGGGCTACACCTCCCGCTTCGTGGGCACCCCCTGCTGGCCAGCCGGGATCGACGCCCAGAACTATGACCTGGGCGACATGTGGTGCAACGACCCCGAAGACATGGTCAACGCCCGGTACATCATCCTCTGGGGGGCAAACCCGGCCTGGAACTCGGTGCATACCATGAAGTACATACTCGCGGCCCAGGACCGGGGGGCCAAGGTGGTCTGCATCGACCCCGTGTTCACCCAGACCGCGGCCAAGGCCGATGTGTACTGGGAGGTGGAAACCTCCATGGACGGGGCCCTGGCTCTGGGCATGGCCCGGCATATCCTGGACCGGGAGCTCTATGACCGGGACTGGGTCCGGAACAATTCCATCGGGTTCGAGGATTTTGCCGCGTATCTGCGCCGGGAAGTCACGGTGGAGTGGGCCGCGGAACAGTCCGGCATCCCGGCCGAGCAGATCACCCGGGTAGCCGAAGAGTTCGCCACGGCCAAGCCGGCCACCATCTGGATCGGCTATGGGATGCAGCGTCATGTCAACGGCGGGGCCTCGGTCCGCTCCGTCGACGCCCTGGTGGCCATGACCGGCAATGTGGGCAAGGCCGGAGGCGGGGCGAGGTACGGGCACCTGCGCACCTGGGGGTTCAATTACCATGCCCTGCTCCAGAAGCGACCTGAGGGATCAGTGGGTTTTCTCGGCACCGGCGGACCCATGGGGGATTTCGACTTCACCGGAGACGTCCAGGACGAGTACACCGACCGCCCATTGAACATGAACAAGACCGCTGAGGAAATCCTCACCGCGGACGATCCGCCGGTCCGGGTGCTTTGGGTCTCTTGCAAGAACCCCCTGAGCCAGGATTTCGACCGGAACAAGATGGTCAGGGCTTTCCAGAAGCCGGAACTGATCGTCTCCGTGGAGCAGTATTTCACCGAAACCGTGGCCCTGTCCGATATCGTCCTGCCGGTGACCACCCTGTTCGAGGAATGGACCGTGAACGCCTCCTACTGGCATTACTGGTTGTCCATCAACGAACAGGCCATCACGCCGATGTACGAGACCAAATCCAACAACGAGATCGCCGCAGCCTTGTCCAAGCGAATGAACGAGATGCGACCCGGCTCGTGCACCTTCCCCACGGATATCGACACCAAGGACTGGCTGGTCAAGGAGTTCAACCAGGGCATCCACGATCTGTTCGGCATCAATTCCTGGGAGGACCTGAAAAACGGTCCGGCCAAGGCCAGGATGCACCCGGCCTCCTGGCATGATCTCGAGTTCGGGACACCCTCGGGCAAGTACGAGTTCCGCTCCGAGCTGTGCGCCGAGCATGGACACCAAGCCCTGCCCGCGTTCAAGGAGGGCCGCAAGCCCTACGACAAGCTGCGCCTGCTGACCCCGCATACCAAGTTCGGAATCCATTCCCAGTTCGTGAACATCGACTGGATGGAGGAATTCAACCCCGAGCCCTACTGCTACCTGCATCCCAGGGCCGCGGCCGAGCGGGGGATCAAGGACGGCGACCAGGTCCGGGTCTTCAACAAGATCGGCGAGGTCCGTCTGGAGGTCAAACTCACGGAAGTGGTCCCGCCGGACGTGGTCATGATGTACACCGCCTGGTTCCGGAACAATCCCTACAACTGCCAGAACCTGGTGGACGACGAGTCCTCGGACATGGGGGCCTACAAGACCGGCATGCCCGGCGTGGCCAT
>SKYX01000165.1 GCA_007127655.1 Desulfonatronum sp. | reverse complement strand
CCGTTGGGGAGCATGAGGTGGGGTACCGGGTTGAGTTGCCTTCCGGGGTGCTTTTGACGGGGAGTGAGCCGGAACGGGTGCTGGTAGCTCTTGAACTGGAAGAAGCCGACCCTGCCGATAATGTAAAAGTCAGCGAATGATGTAACTCCTCAGCACATTTTCACGACAAGACATGGAGTGTTCGGGCTTGTCTCGATTTTTCAGCCTCGCAACTCCTTCGCCAGCTTCGTAACATCGAACCATTGCCCGAATAAACAACAGTTGGTACTTCAGGCGATCGGCAATGGTTCGATGAACGAATCCTGGCTCAGTCAGACAGGCGATGCCGAAAAATCGAGACAAGCCCGAACGCAGGTGAGTAGTTACTAAAAACAGTTATATGAAGACATAGCGAGGAACCCAATGCGAAAAGGACTTTTTGGAACGGACGGCATGCGCGGCCAAGTGAACATCTTTCCCATGCTTCCGGAAATCGCCCTGCGGCTTGGACTGGCCGTGGGTCAGCTGATGCGCAACGGCTCGCGCCGACACCGGGTGGTTATCGGCAAGGATACGCGCCTTTCCGGATATGTTTTTGAAACCGCTCTGACCTCCGGGTTTTGCGCTGCCGGCATGGACGTCTATCTGGTGGGCCCGATGCCTACGCCAGCCATCTCCTTTTTGACTCGAAATATGCGCGCCGACGTGGGCGTGGTGATCTCCGCCTCGCACAACCCGTTCATGGATAACGGCATAAAATTGTTCAACCATCTTGGCTTCAAGCTGGCCGATGCCATGGAGGACCAGATTTCGGAGATGATTCTCTCCCCGGACACGAACTGGGAGTATCCCCAACCCGAAAACGTGGGCAAGGCCACGCGGATTCAGGACAGTCTGGGACGGTACCTGGTGTTCTTGAAGAATACCATCCCCTCGACCATGACCTTCGACGGGGTGAAGGTGGTCTTGGACTGCGCCAACGGAGCGACATACAAGGTCGCCCCCTTGCTTTTCGAGGAATTGGGAGCCAAGGTGGAGGAAATCGGTACGGAGCCCGACGGCTTGAACATCAACCGCAAGTGCGGTTCGCTGTATCCGGAACTCGTGGCCCACCGTGTCCTGGAATCCGGGGCGGACATCGGCCTGGCCCTGGACGGAGACGGAGACCGGCTGATCGTCGCGGACGAACAGGGAACCGTGCTGGACGGCGACCAGATCATGGCCATTTGCGCCCAGGACATGATGCAAAACGGCACGTTATCCGGCAATACCCTGGTGGCTACGGTGATGAGCAACATGTCTCTGGAACTGTTCATGCGGGACCACGGCGGCAGGCTGTTGCGCGCCCCGGTGGGCGACCGCTACGTGGTGGAGGCCATGCGCCGGGAAGGGGCGGTGTTCGGCGGCGAGCAGTCCGGCCACTTGATCTTTCTGAACCATTGCACCACAGGAGACGGCATCCTGGCGGCCCTGCAGCTGATGCGGATCATGCAGGAAAAGGGCAAGCCGCTGTCCGAGCTGGCCGGGCAGTTGAAGCCGTTTCCCCAGGTCCTGGTCAACGTGCACGTGGAGCGCAAAATCCCCTTTGAGCAATCCCCGGAAGTGGCCAAGGCCGTGGTCATGGCCGAGGAGAAGCTGGGAACCAGGGGGCGCGTGCTGCTGCGCTACTCCGGAACCGAACCGGTGGCCCGGGTCATGGTGGAAGGCGAGGATCCCGTCCTGGTTCAGCGGCTTGCCGATGAACTGGTGGACGTCTTGCATACCTATTTGCGATAGACTGTTTCCCCGAATGGGTTTAGACTTACGTTGGTTGTCGAAGGCAAAGCTTCCGAAAGAAATCTTTCGGCGGTTTGCGTTTTGACGCTTTGCCTTTCAGGCGTATCCACAACCCACTTGAATGCTAAAATTTTTTAATAGTTTCGTGTTTTTCGCATCAATGCCGGGCGTGTCCCTTGGTGGTGTTTTCGCCGGTGATATCCGTCAGCATTGATCCAACCGAAGGAGATTGTTCCTATGCAGATCAGAAAAGTCGTCATTCCCGTGGCTGGCTGGGGAACTCGGTCCTTGCCTGCAACCAAGAACATCCCCAAGGAAATGCTTCCAGTGTTCAAAAAGCCGGCTGTGCAGCACATTGTCGAGGAAGCCATGTATTCCGGGCTGACGGACGTGGTTTTCGTGAACAATTCCAATAAGAAGATCATTGAAGACCACTTCGACTACAACTGGGCCTTGGAGGACCTGCTGCAGCGCACGGGGAAAACGGCGCTTTTGGAAGAGGTTCGGGCCGTGGCCGAGATGGTGAACATCATTTCCGTGCGCCAGAAAAAACAATTGGGGCTGGGACACGCCGTACTTTGCGCCAAGGAGGTCATCAAGCAGGAGCCCTTCGCCTTGATGCTCGGGGATGACCTGATGTTCGGCATGGAGCCGGGCATTAAGCAGTTGATGGACGTGGCCCTGTCCGAAAACATGTCCGTGGTCGGCGTGATCGAGGTCCCCGCGGAAAAGGTGAGCAGCTATGGGATCATCCATGGAGAAGAGTTCGCTCCCGGAGTCTACCGGGTGCGCTCCATGGTGGAGAAGCCCCGTGCGGATCAAGCACCTTCCCGGATGGCCGTGGTCGGACGGTACGTGCTCATGCCGGAAATTTTCGAGCACCTCGAAGGGGCTGAACCGGGGCACGGCGGCGAGATTCAGATCACGGACGCACTGATGAAACTGGCCCAGAAGAATCGCCTCCTGGCGGTGAAGATGCGCGGGATGCGGTTCGACGTGGGTGACTGGAGCGACTATCTCACGGCCAACATTTATTTTGCCTTGCAGGACGAGGCGTTGCGCGACGAACTGGTGGGCAAGCTGAAAAACCTGCTTCCGTTCAATTGCTGATCACGGCGGATTCGACTCCGTCCCGCTGGTTTTTCGAGCCGACTGCACCACGTGGCGTGCAGTCGGCTCGTTGCGTTTTATTCCACCGGACATCTCGACGCCAAGGGAGCCATATTCGGCTGATGGACAAGTATTTGGATTATTTTGCGGGGCAAGCGCCATGAGCCACGCTTGGAACGTCGCTCTGTGCAGCCCACCGTACCGCGTTTTCACCTATACGACGCCGGACTGTCTGCCTCTCACGGCCTGGGCCGCTGGACAGCGCGTGATGATCCCGGTGGGCAAAAGGATGCGGATGGGGGTGATCATGGAGCCTTCCGCGGTCGAAGACGGAGGGGGGCGGACCTTGAAGCCCATGATATGGCCCCTGGACCAGGAACTGCTCCTGACAGATGCCGTTTTGGACTTGGTCCGGCATCTGTCCAGGCGCCAGATGGTCCCGGAAGGGCTCGTTCTTTCCAGCATCCTGCCCAAGGCCCTGCGCTCCGGGCAACCACGGTTCAGGCTGGTGAACGGCTCGACGATCCAGCGGTGGACTTTGGAGGAAATGAGCCGTCTTCCCGCCGAGGAGTCGGCGCGGCTCGGGCAGGCCTGGATGGAAGGCCGGCTGGGTCTGGAGCAGACACAGCGCAAGGGGGACGACGTCCTGTATGCTTTGCTGCGCGACCCTCCCTGGGGCCTGCGCCCCAAGGCCAAACGGCAACAAGTCGTCCTGGAGCATCTGTTCACTCACGGCAGCGCTTCTTTGAGCGGTATCGCCCGTGGCGTGGCCTTGGTTCAGGATCACTCCCTCGCTACGCATCATGGTTCGGACGGTGCGCAGGCCCCCTGCGCCGGCGAAGCGGGCCTGAATCGGGCCGAAGAAGGCTTTTCAGCACGTGAGACGAAACAAGGTCTCAAGCGTGTTTTGGCGGACTTGGTCCGCAAGGGGCTGGTCCAGGCCGTGCCGGTTCTTTCCGCCCAAGAGGGTCACTGGCCAGCCCGAGTGCTTCCTGATGTTCCATGCGGTTCCCCGCAATCCCCCACCAGTGTCCTTTCTGAGTCCCCTTTGGACGTTCCTTTCCTCGAAGGATGTCCTCTCACCGACGAGCAGGCCGAGGCGCTCGGGGCCCTGGAAACGGATCTGCGCCTGACCCTGGACCCTGCACCGGAAGATGTCCGGAGTTCCGGCGAACCTCCAAAGCAGGCTCGGATTCGCCTGGTTCACGGTGTGACCGGCAGCGGCAAGACCTTGCTGTATCTGCGGTTGGCCCGGGCGGCTTTGGCCCAGGGGAGGAGCGTGTTGCTGCTGGCCCCGGAGGTGGCCTTGTCCGCCCAGCTTTGGAACGAGGTAAACCAGTTTTTCCCTCAGACGCCTCGGCACTGGTATCACGGTTCGCTTCCCCCCGGGGCCAGGATGGAGGTATTTCGCGCCCTGCGCCATCAGGCCACTCCGCAGATTGTTGTGGGGACGCGATCCGCGCTGTTTTTGCCTTTCGCCAACCTGGGATTGATCGTGATGGACGAGGAGCACGACGCCTCCTACAAGCAAGACGAGGGATTCACGTATCAGGCCAAGGAAGTGGCCTATTTCCGAATCAAGCAGCAGGGCGGCCTGCTGCTGCTGGGTTCGGCCACGCCGGACATCAAGACCTTTCACGCCGCGGACCAGAGCGAAATCAGCCGCGTCACCCTGCGTCATCGGGT
>SKYX01000375.1 GCA_007127655.1 Desulfonatronum sp. | reverse complement strand
CCGGGGACTTCCAGGTCATGGATGATCTTCAGGAAGGACAACTGTCGCTGGGGCGAAAGCGCTGCTTCCGGTTCGTCGATGAGGTAGAGTCCCTGCTCGAAACGATTGTCGAACAGCGACAGGAAGGATTCGCCATGGGACTGGGCATGGAGCGACTTGCCGCCGTACGCCCTGAGGTCGGAGACGCTGTCCAAATAGGTGGCGAAGTTAAAAAAACTTTCGGCCCGCATGAAGAAGCCGTCGCTTGTCTTCGGAAACCAGGCCAGGCGCAGCGCCTGGGCCAGCTCCGAGCGGTCGGCGAAGGCCTCTCGATAGTGATCTCGGTTACCACCCTCGGGGCTGAACCCGCAAATCTCGGCCACTGCTTCGAGCAAAGTGGATTTGCCGCTTCCGTTGTCGCCTACGAAGAATGTGACGTTCGTGGTGAGCGGGATGTCGATTCCTTGGCGAAACGCTGGCACTGAGAACGGATACGAGCCTCCACCCATTCGTTCGGGCAGGCTCGATATGCGGTGCAGATAGGGGGCTCCTGTTTTCAAGCGGCCTGATGATTTTTGGTGTATGGCGGACATAATCAGTGGCCTATGGCGCTTCAGTGTAACCTAACGCTTCATATCATTGGCAGTAAAAAGCAGAGCGCGAGGAGATCAATTTTTGCATCATAAGTCAAAGTTATTGTTCGTCTTTCTTGCAACTCAAATCCTGAACTGGTTATGCGAATACTTCACAATACGCAGGGTAAGAGCGAGGAGGAGGGGCTAGAAAGCCGTCTTCCTTTAACCCTTCAAGGTGGAATTGTATTGCATCTTTCATAGTATTCTCGACATCTTCACGAGTTTTACCTGTTGCAATGCAACCATCCAAATCAGGAGAGAAAGCTGAGAAACCTGTTTCTGTTTCTTCAACAACTATTAAATATTTTTTCATTTTACCCCCGCTTGCTTGTAGATACTGCCAAGAGTTCCTGCTGCTATATCATCACCTGGCTTTCCTGAAATTGTCACTCGTCCAGGTTTGACCGGGTGTTTAAACTGACGATGGCTGCCTTTGGTCGCAACGAGAAACCAGCCATCACTTTCTATCAACTTGATTACATCCCTGACTTTCATTGTAAATTTAAGGCTTTAAGCCTCGCCATCACAGCGCATACTTATAATACGCCGCGCAGCTTCCTTCTGTGGACACCATGCAGGGGCCGACGGGGGTGGCGGGGGTGCAGGATTTGTTGAAGAGGGGGCAGTGATTGGGTTGCATTTTGCCTTTGAGGACGTCGCCGCAGCGGCAACCGGGCAGGGGAGGGAGGTCGTGGACCTCTACGCCCAGGGTCGTGAGGGCGTCGAAGCGTTGGTATTCGCCGGCCAGGGCCAGGCCGCTGTTCGGGATGCGGCCCAGGCCGCGCCAGAGGGAGTCGGATACGGTGAAGACCTCGGCCATGATCTCCCTGGCCTTGGGGTTGCCGTCGTCGGCCACGGCACGGGAGTACTGGTTGACCACCTGGGGGCGTCCGGTCTTGCGCTGGTCGATGATCAGCAGCAGGGCCTGGAGGATGTCCAGGGGCTCGAAGCCGGTGATGATCGAGGGAACGCCGTGCTGTTTGGCCAGGAAACGGTAGGGCTCGACGCCGATGATCGTGGAGACGTGGCCGGGGAGGATCAGGGCGTCCAGGTTGACCTCGGGGTCCTGGAGCAGGGCGGCCAGGGCCGGAGGGACGAGTTTGTGCATGGCGAAGACGAGGAAATTGTCCAGGCCTTGCTCCTTGGCGACCTTGATGGTGGCGGCGACCGTGGGGGCGGTGGTTTCGAAGCCGACTCCCAGGAAGACAATCCGGGACTCGGTGTGCTTGCGGGCCAGGGCCAGGGCGTCGAAGGCGGAATAGACGATCTCAATCCGGCAGCCTTCGGCCTGGGCCTGCTTCAGGCTGGTTCCCTTGGGGCCGGGCACGCGCATCAGGTCGCCGAAGGTGGCGATGATCACGTTGTCCTTGCGGGCCAGTTCGAGAAAGGCGGATACCTCGCCCTCATGGGTCACGCAGACCGGACAGCCGGGGCCGGACAGATGTCGGATCTCCTCCGGCAGCAAGGATCGCAGACCACTTTGAAAAATGGCCACGGTATGCGTGCCGCAGACTTCCATGAAGGCCAGGGGGCCGGGCAACTCGGTCCGGATCCTGTCCAGCAGGTTGCGGCACAGGGCCGGGTCCTTAAATTTGGCCAGCGTGTCTGAAGTTGTTTTTAGGGCCATTACCATGCCCCCTTCAGTTGAATTGAAAGTTCAACCCTTCCTGAAACAGCTTCAGGGTCTCCAGGGCGTCTTCGCGGTCCAGGCGGCGCAGGGCGAATCCGGCGTGGACGATAACGTAGTCACCGACTGAAGCAGGGTAGTCGATGATGTCCAGGCGCACCTGTCTCTTCACTCCGGCGATTTCCACATCCGCGACGTTCAGTTCACTATTGATGCTTTTTACTTCCATGGGTACGGCTAAACACATGAGGTGGCTCCTTTTGCATTTTTATTTCGCTATTGATAAGCTCGATAACTTGGCCTGTCAAACCAATAGCGGGTTGGCAAGGCCCGCAGGGGAGCGCCATGACCTTGGACGTCGTCAATGATAACGAGAGGTTCCCGCATCCGTTTCCGGACGGGCCTGAATGGGCGGAGCGGGCCCGGACCCCTTCCGCGGAACAGTGCCGGGAGATGTGGGCGCTCTGGGAGATGCCGGAACACATCCAGACGCACAGTTTGCTGGTGACCCGTGTCGCCCTGGGCATAGCGGCAATGGTCAGGGATAAACTGCTTCCCGGCCTGGATGTCGAGCAGGTTCATGCCGCGGCCATGCTCCATGACGTGGCGAAGATCTACACTATCCGCCACGGCGGCAGCCACAGCCAGATCGGGGCCGCATGGGTCCAGGAGCGGACCGGAAACCCGGTGGTGGCCAGGGCGGTGCTGCATCATGTGGACTGGCCCTTTGCCATGGATGTGCAACGCTATCCGGTTTCGCTGATCGTCTGTTACAGCGACAAGCGGGTCCGGCACACGGACATCGTCACCCTGGACGAGCGGTTCGCCGATCTCCAGGAGCGCTACGGCGTGAATGCCAAGGCGCGCCAACATATTCAACAGTCCCTGGAGCAGGGGCGGGCCATTGAGCGCCTGCTCGACCAGGGATTGAAGGTGGAGCTCGATGCGTATTCTTTTGATTGCCGGCGGCTGGTCTGACGAACGCGAGGTTTCCCTGAGCGGGGCCGTGGGCATCGAGGTGTCGTTGCGACGGCAGGGCCATGCGGTGACGCTCTTCGATCCGCGTGATGGCCTGACCAGGCTGCCACAACTGGTGGAGGATTTCGACTTCGCTTTTTTGAATCTGCACGGGGCCCCCGGAGAGGACGGCCTCGTTCAGGCCATGCTGGACAGCTTGGGCAAGCCCTACCAGGGTAGCGGCCCGGCCGGTTCGATTCTGGCTCTGGACAAGGCGGCCTCTAAGGCCTTGTTTGTCCAGGCCAACCTGGCAACCCCACCATGGTTTTTCGTGCCCGTGCGTCTCGGAGCGAGTCATGGAGAACGCCATGATCCTGATCTGCCGTGTCCGTTCGGCCCGCCCTACGTGATCAAACCCAATCTGGGCGGATCCAGCCTGGGAATTGAGGTGGTGCGCGAGCACGGCGGCCTGGCACCTGCCGTGAAGTGGATTTTGGATCAAGGACGCGATGTGCTGGTAGAACAGTATCAACCCGGAGTGGAAGTCACCTGCTCGGTCCTGGGCGACGAGGCCCTGCCGCTGATCTTGATCCGTCCCGGCGAGGGGGCGACCTTTTTTGATTACGATAGCAAGTATATTCCCGGACGGGCCGAAGAGATCTGCCCGGCTCCGTTGCCCGGAGACGTCAGCCGGGGCATTCAGGCCGTGGCCTTGCATGCGCACCGCGTTCTCGGCCTGCGCGGATACAGCCGGGCGGATTTCATCTTGCATGAGGGGCAGGCCCATCTTCTGGAAGTGAACACCCTGCCCGGAATGACCGCCACCAGCCTGCTGCCCCAGGCCGCAGCGGTGCACGGTCTGGATTTTGACCATTTGCTGGCCCGGTTGATTGAGCTGGGGATGCAGAAGGGTTGATTGCTGGAAACGACAAGAAAAGAGAACAACAACACATGCACACGAAAAAAACCGTTTTTTTGATCGCCGACGGCATGGGTGACTGGCCCGTGGACGAATTGGGCGGCAAGACGCCCCTGGAGGCTGCGGACACCCCGCATATGGACGCCCTGGCCCGTAAAGGCGTTGTCGGCCTGTGCCGGACCATCCCCGAGGGCATGCCGCCGGGATCGGACATTGCGAACATGGCCTTGCTGGGCTGCGATCCGGCCACGCACCATACCGGGCGGGGGCCCATTGAGGCCGCGGCCCAAGGGTTGGAGCTGGAAGCGGACGATTTGGTCTGGCGCTGCAATCTGGTCCGGGTCAGCGCCCTGGAGCCGGACGGCGTCATGCTGGACTACTCTGCCGGGCATATCGACACGCCCATGGCTACGGCCTTGGTTGAAATGCTGCAACGGGAACTGGGT
>SKYX01000316.1 GCA_007127655.1 Desulfonatronum sp. | reverse complement strand
TGACCCTGCTGGTGATTTTGCTGATCATCGGCGTGCATTCCTATTTGAATTTGCCGCGGGAGGCCTTCCCGGACATCACCATTCCGTACGTGTTCGTGACCACGACCTATGAGGGCGTGGCACCGGAGGACATGGAGACGCTGATCACCATGCCCATTGAGCGCAAGCTCAAGGGGTTGTCCGGGGTGGAGGAGATTCGGGCCAGTTCGTCCGAGGGGTTGTCCACGGTGGCGGTGAAGTTCATTCCTTCTGTGGACATCGACGACGCCTTGCAAAAGGTCCGGGTCAAGGTGGACGAGGCCAAGGCGGACCTGCCTTCGGACCTGGAGGACGACCCGGTGGTGGAGGAGGTCAATTTTTCGGACATCCCGGTGATCCGGGTGGTTCTCTCGGGCCCGTACTCCCTGGCCCGGCTGAAGACCTGGGCCGAGGACCTCAAGGACGAGATCGAGACCATCCCCGGGGTGCTTAACGTTCTGGAAAGCGGCGGATTGGAGCGGGAAATCCGGGTAGAGTTCGACCTGGACCGCATCCGGGCCTACAACGTGCCTTTTTCCAGCATGATCCAGGCCGTGACCCAGGGCAATGTGAACATGCCCGGCGGAAGCATGGACATCGGCGAGACCCGCTATCTGGTCCGGGTGCCTGAGGATTTCAAGCACCCGGCGGATATTTTTTCCATCGTGGCCTTTGTCCGCGACGGGCGCCCCGTCTACCTGCGCGACGTGGCCCGGATCGAGGACACCTACAAGGACCCCCTGACCCGCAGCCGGATCAACGGCCGGCCCAGCGTGACCCTTTCGGTCCAAAAGCGCAGCGGGGAGAACATCGTTCGGATCTGTGACGAGGTTCGGGCCACGGTGGACCGGCTCAGGCCGGATCTGCCCCCGGACCTGATCCTGGATATCACCTCGGACATGTCCGAGGACGTCCGGTTCATGGTTTCCGAGCTGGAGAACAACATTCTTTCCGGGTTGATTCTGGTGCTCGCCGTGATCGTGCTGTTCATCGGCGGGCGTTCGGCCGTGTTCGTGGCCCTGGCCATCCCGTATTCCATGTTCATCGGCTTTGCCCTGCTCTCCGGGTTCGGGATCACCCTGAACATGGTGGTGCTCTTTTCTCTGATCCTGGCCCTGGGCATGCTCGTGGACAACGGCATCGTCGTGGTGGAGAACATCTATCGCCACATGCAGCAGGGCCAGCCCCGGGCCGTCGCGGCCCGGATCGGCACGGATCAGGTGGCCTGGCCGGTGATCACCGCCACCCTGACCACCCTGTCCGCGTTTCTCCCCCTGCTCTTCTGGCCCGGGATCGTGGGCGAGTTCATGATGTTCCTGCCCAAGACCCTGATCATGGTCCTCTCGGCGTCCCTGTTCGTGGCCCTGGTGGTCAACCCGGTGCTTTCCGCCCGGTACCAGGTCGTCAGGCCGGTCAAGCCCCGACAAAGCGAGGATGCGGAAGGACCCGACCAGGATGCGATCCGCGAGCCCTGGATCAAGCGGCTCTATCTCCGTCTTCTGACCTGGTCGCTGCGCCATCGGCTGGTGGTTCTCGGAACCGCCGTGCTGATGCTGGTCGCGGCCATGGTCGGTTTCGGGACCTGGGGCAAGGGTGTTGAGTTTTTCCCGGAAACCGACCCAAACCGGGCCTACGTGCATATCCGTGCTCCGGAAGGCACCAGTCTGGACGCCTCGGACCGGCTGGTGGCCCAGGTGGAAGATATTGTCATGGAGTATCCGGACATCGAGTTCGTGATCGGGAATATCGGTTCCGCCGGGGGCGACCCCTTCGCCGCGGGCGGGCCGGGAACGCACCTCAGCCGGGTAGCCCTGGATTTCGTTGATTTCCACGATCGCATCCAGTCTTCCACCAAGACCCTGGACGAGATTCGCGAACGCCTTTTGGCGACCATCGCCGGGGCCGAGATCCAGGTGGAGAAGGAGGAGGGCGGTCCGCCCACGGGGCCGCCGGTGAATATGGAGATTTCCGGGCGGGACATCCGGGTCCTGGGCGAGCTGGCGGCCCAGGTCCGCCGGACCATCCGGGACGTTCCCGGGCTGGTGGACCTGAAGGACAATTTCGTTCAGGGCAAGCCGGAGATCCGAATCAACATTGACAAGGAAAAAGCGGCCCTGATGGGTCTGGACGCCTACACCATTGCCTATACGGTCAAGGCGGCCATCGGCGGGGTGCGGGTGGGCGTGTTGCGCGACGACCGGGACGAGTACGACATCACGGCCCGCCTGCCCGAAGAGGCCCGAAACTCTCTGGAGTCCCTGAAGCGACTGACCATTTCCGGGCCCCTCGGCGAGCCCATCCCCCTGACCAGCGTGGCCGAAGTGGAACTGGGCAGCGGCGTGGGAGACATCATGCGCCTGAACCAGCGCCGGGTGGTCACGATTTCGGCCTCGGTCTCCGGGCGCCTGGCCAACGACGTGCTGGCGGACATCGAGCGGCTTCTGGCCGGGTTCGAATGGCCTCGGGGCTATTCCTACCAGTTCACCGGCGAGCAGGAGGAGCAGGCCAAGGCCCAGGACTTTCTGAGCAAGGCCTTTGTCGCCGTGATCTTCCTGATTTTCCTGATCCTGATCACCCAGTTCAATTCCATCATCCCCGGACTGATCATTCTGGCCTCGGTGCTCTTCTCCCTGATCGGGGTGTTCTTCGGGCTGCTGGTCACGGGCACGGCTTTCGGGATCATCATGACCGGGATCGGCGTGATCAGCCTGGCCGGGGTGGTGGTGAACAACGCCATCGTGCTCATCGACTACTACATGCAGCTTTTGGGGCGGGGCATGGAACGCACTGAAGCCCTGCTGCGGGCCGGGATGGTTCGGTTCCGGCCGGTGATGCTCACGGCCGTCACCACCATCCTCGGCCTGATGCCCATGGCCACCGGAGTCAGCTTTGACTTCAAGAGCCTGAACTGGAGCATCGGCGGCGAATCGGCCCAATGGTGGGGTCCCATGGCCGTGGCCGTTGTCTTCGGCCTGGCCGTGGCCACGCTGTTGACGCTGATCGTGGTGCCCGTGCTCTGCTCCCTGTCCAAAAGTCTGCCGGGAACGGCCAAGGGGCTGTATGGGGGGGACGGAGGTGGTGAAGGGTGAAGATGGTGGGTGGATAAGCGGCGCGGCGGGGATGGCCGAGACATTGCGACTGGCCGTGGCCAACCTGACCCTGCCCCACGCCTATTCCCCCATCGCCGACCACGTGACCGTCTCCGCGGGCATGCCACCCGCCAGGTCGTCCCGGATCAATCGCCCCAGGATGTTCTGAAAGCGGCGGACCATGCCCTGTACAAGGCCAAGGAGGCAGGACGGAACCGGGTTTGGGAAGGGTGAAGGACTGCGTTTTAGACTTTCCTTGCGTCCACGGGGCAGAGGTCGACGTAAACAGCTTTACAGGGGAAAATGGAGTTATCAAGGGCAAATCTCGAAACACTCTTTTTGATCCCAACTAGCCCGGCTCATTTCGATTGACGTTCCAGATTGGCCGGGCTAATCCATGATCGAAAAGGCGACTCAGCACCATTCACATGTCGAAATATGACTGGAGGCGGTCATGGTCGATTCTGCTCTTGAACACCGTATAGCCCAGCTCAATCCTTGGCTTGTCCATCCGGACAAGGCATCTGATCTGATTCGTGCCCGGATTCCGGTCGGCTACGTTCCGCGCAAGGCAGAGAGCACTCCGCCGCGGGCGGAGCGGGCTCTGCTGGTTGTCGGTCCCAGGCAGGCTGGCAAGACGACGTTGGCCTGGAAGCTTCTCCAAAGCTATGGCCCGGACATCCTTTTCCTGAACATGGAAGACCCGCTCTCGCGGGAGCAACTGGCTTCGCCATGGGATTTGATCGATTTCATCCGTCGGGACTGGCCGGGCGTTGGGGCCTTGTTCATCGACGAGATCCAGCACATGTCCGAGGCCGGTCTTTTCGTCAAAGGGCTGGTGGATGCCAAAACAGGTATTCCCATCCTGGTCACCGGGTCGTCGGCCTTTGATCTGAGGGCCAAGACCAGGGAGTCCCTGGCCGGGCGAGCCACGCGGCGGTTTTTGGGGCCATTCGGACTTTCGGAGTTGCTGGCCCCGGACCAGGGTCCTCCCGTGGCCCGTCATCTCGCGGCACGGGCCGTGCTCGACAACCAACTGATCTTTGGCAGCTATCCGGCCGTGTTTACCGCCGAATCGACAAGGGAAAAAACGGCCGTTCTCAGCGACCTGGTGGAGGCTCTGATTCTGCGAGACGCCTCGGATCTTTTCCGCATTCAGAGGGTGGATGCTTTTCGGAGGCTGCTGGCCCTCTTGGCCGTCCAGACCGGGAACCTGCTCAACCATTCAGAATTGGCCGCGATCTGTTCCGTGGATGTGGGCACGGTCGCTTCCTATCTCGAAATCATGGAGGAGAGCCATATCATCCGCAAGCTGCCACCTTTTGCCGAAGGCAAGCGCCGCGAGATCACCGCAACGCCCAAGGTGTTTTTCATCGACAATGGAATCCGTAATCAGCTTTTGCTCAATTTTCAAGCCGACCTGGAGCTTCGCGCCGACAAGGGGGCTCTTTTCGAAAACTGGGTTTTTTCAGAGATCC
>SKYX01000153.1 GCA_007127655.1 Desulfonatronum sp. | reverse complement strand
TTGATACGTGAGAGTTTGAACTTTTTGCGGCGACGCAGCAATTGGGAGTTTTTCAACGGACTGTTACTGTTCCCCAAACAAAATCTCATCCACCAACAAACACAACAAGTGCCCCACCGTGATGTGAATCTCCTGAATAAGCGGCGTCCGACGCGAGGGCACGGCCAGCAGATAATCGCACAGCCCCTGCATCGCGCCGCCACCCTCGCCGGTCAGACCGATGGTGATCATGCCCAAGGCCCGACCGGCTTCCAGGGCCGCGACCACGTTCGGGCTGTTGCCGGAGGTGGACAGCCCCAGCAGCACGTCGCCTTCCCGGCCCAGGGCCTGAACCTGCTTGGCAAAAACCAGGTCAAAGCCAAAATCGTTGCCCACCGCCGTCAGGATGGACGTGTCCGTGGTCAAGGCAACAGCGGGAAGGGGACGACGGTCGATCAGAAAGCGGTTCACGAACTCAGCGGCCAGGTGCTGGGCATCCGCGGCGCTGCCGCCGTTGCCGCAAAGCAGAATCTTGCCTCCTCGGGCCAGGGCATCGGCCAGAACACGAGCCAGCCGCGCCACCTCCTCTCCATGCGCGGAGAAAAAGGTATCCCGCAAGGCATCGCCCTCGGCCACGTACTCCGCCAAGCACACCCCGATCCGCCGCAAGGAGGTTCCCTGCCCGGCATCCGAAATCTCTTCACGCATACATCGCTCCCCCCATTCGAACTCTTCCCCAAAAATGGGATGGTTCTGAACTGGTTGACACATTGGCATTTGGTTCCTGATGATCATCGCATAGTCGTTTCTCGTAGGGGCAGGCCTTGCGCCTGCCCTTTGCCCAGATCATCATGGCGGCACGGTTGATCGTTGTTTGGCGTTCCTCCTCGTTGCCTCGCCCATCCAGGGCAGCCGCGAGGGCTGCCCCTACCTCTCATGCGCATTTTCACGGCACCAAAAAGTGTCAACCTTATTCCCCATCAAAATGAACCATCCCCCAAAAATGATTCACATTGGGTCCCAGGGCGTTGCCCTGGTATTGTATCCCGCCCCGTTGGGGGCTCCGAGGATGGGTTTCTGCAGTCCCATCTTCACCCCAGGGCAACGCCCTGGGATTCAGACTTCCCCTCATCCTTCCACCTTCACCCTTCCGCCTTCACACCTCCCCCATCACCATCTTCCCCTCTTCCTCGGCCAGGGCCGCTTCCCGCTCCCAGCCCCCCAGCATGAGGCTTTGCGCGGCAAGGTGGTACATCTTCTCAGGTCGATCTCCATACAGGGCCGTAATCAAGGCTTGGTAATCCAGGGCAAAAGCCGTGCGAACCAAACTATTTTGGTCGTAAAGCAGACGGGCCAGCAAGGCGTTGTCCCGGTGCTCCGGCAAGTAGCGAATAAACAGTTGTCGGCTGGACGCGATGATGAACCGGATCCTGGCCACCTCGCGGCGCATGCTTTCCCGGGTTTGGTCGACCACCTTGGAAAGCTCCCCGACAATGCCCCGCTCTTCCGGACGCAGCCCGATCTGCCGAAACTCCAGAAACCGCCCTCCGTAGATCTCTCGTTGGTAGGCGTCTTCCTTCAGTTTCATGGTTTCATGAAAAATATATCCCAGGCACCACCCCAGCAACTGGCCATGAACGTCCGCACCCGGATCCGTGCGAAACAGGTGATGCGCGGTGTCCTTCAATCGCCAGAGCAGCCCCTTGTTCATCTCCACGCCCAACACTTCCCGCAGAACCTCGAAGTCCAACCGCTCATCGGCGTCGAACATCCTGAACTGGTTCTCCAGAACCTGCTGGCTCAGACAAAAGTCGCGCAGGATGTCGCGAACGAATTCAGACCGTTTTGACCGTATCCAGGCTCGGAACATGACGTTTGCTTGCTCGTTTATGGTTGCGTAGTTGACGACGCTTGGGGCGACGGACGATTATTGACCGATGCCTCTCGACTAGGATAGTCGGAAAGAAGTCGCAAAGGACGCGCATGTGTAACCTCAAGCCGGTAAAAAATCAAAACAGCATGTCCACGAAAATCCAATCGCTTTCTTTGTTCTTTTTGTTGTTCGCCATATATTTCGTCGCTTTCCCGACCATGGGCCACGCCATGGAGCCGAGCGACGCTCCGGACGCCGTTTCTTCTGACGTCCTTGATCCCGCGGCGTTCACCCTGGAACAGGCCGTCCAACAAGGCTTGCGGGCCAATCCACGGATGGCCGCGGTTCGCGCCGCCCTGCGCGGAGCCGAATTCGGAGAGAAAACCGCCGGAACCGCGTTCTACCCCACTCTCTCGGCCAACTACGGTTTCGCCTACGACGACAACCCCATGGCCGGCGGAGACAGGGAGACCTGGGCCCTGAACGTCAACCTCAGCCAGCCCCTGTTCACCGGCTGGCGACTGCTGAATACGCATCAAAAGGCCCAGCTGACCGTGGAACGAACCCGGGTCGAAGTGGAGAACATCGAGCTGGACCTGATCCAACTCATTCAGGAACAATTTCTCGGATTGCTCAAGGCCCGGGAAAACGTCCGCAGCGCCCAGGACTCGGTCATCCGGCTGCAATCCCAGTTGCAAAACGCCCAGGCTTTTTTCGATGTCGGACTACGGCCCAAGTTCGACGTGCTCCAGGCTGAAGTGGATCTCGCCCAGGCCGAACAGGGCTTGCTCATCGCCCAAAACACCGTGGCCACCCAGATCGCGCGTCTGAACACCCTGCTCAACCTGGATATCGAGGCAGATGTCCAGTATGTCGGCGAACTGACCTACGTGCCCTACACGCCTCAATTGCAAGACTCCCTTGATACGGCGTTCCGGCTCCGCCCGGACATCACCCTCGCCCTCAAAGCCGAGGAAATCGCGGAAAAGGACGTCGGAATCACGGCCAGCGACCTCTATCCCCAGATTGCCGCGGATGTGGACCTGTACAGCCGGGGAACCGACCCCACGGTTTCCGGCACCAATACCCGGCCCGATCCCTGGTGGACCGCCGGGGTGAACATGCGCTGGAAAGCTTTCGACTGGGGCCGGACCCGCTACGCCACGGAGCAGGCCCGGCAAAACGTCCTCCGGTTGCGCGAGGAAACGACCAACCTGCGCCTGGAAGTCTCCTTTGCCGTCAAGTCCCTGCACCTCAAGTTGGAAGAGGCCGCGGCCCGCATCGCCGTGGCCAACAAGGCCCTGGAAGAAGCCCGTGAGGGCTTTCGCATCGCCCAGGCCCGGTTCCAGGCCCAGGTCGGCACCAACACGGACGTCCTGGACGCCCAGGCCCGGCTGACCCAGAGTGAAGCCCTCCTGACCGACGCCATGGCCGACCACCAGGTCGCCCTGGCCAGTCTTTTCGCCGCCATCGGGGAACGTAATCCGGGGTTGGTGGTGCCGTAAGGCCGCCTGCACAGCTTGCTCCAGGACATCCCCATCTCTCAGCCCCGCTTCACCATCATCACCCCGAACAAGAACGGGGAGCGCTTTCTGGACCAAACCATCCGGAGCGTCCTGGCCCAGCGCAATGACGGCGTGGACCTGGAGTACATTGTCCTGGACGGAACCAGCACGGACGGCTCCATGAAGATCATTGAGCGCTACCGGAATCTGATCGACGTGGTGATCTCCGAGCCGGACCAGGGACCAGCCGCGGCCATCAACAAGGGGCTGCGTCTGGCCCGGGGGGAAATTCTGGCCTGGCTCAACGCCGACGACGTCTATCACCCGAACACGCTCACTCGCGTCCTGAAGGTCATGGACGCAAACCCAAAAGCGGCCCTGTGCTTCGGCTCCTGTCGGATCATCGACGAGCAGGACCGGGAAATCCGCCGGCCCATCACCCGCTTCAAGGAACTCTTCTTCCCGCTGTCCAGTCGGTTCACGATTCAAAGCATCAATTACATCTCCCAGCCCGCAATGTTTTTCCGCCGCTCAGCCCTGGAGCAAGCCGGTCCCTTGAGGGAGGATATGAAAGCCGCCTTTGACTACGACCTAACTCTGCGCCTTTGGCGGCACGGCGGCGCGGTCCAGGCGCCCGGCGCTCCCCTGGCCGACTTTCGCTGGCACCAAAGCTCCATCAGCGGATCTCACTTCCAAACCCAATTCCGGGAAGAACTCCAGGCCGCGGCCCGGGACGCCGGCCATCTGGCCCCTCAGACCCTGATCCACCACGGCGTGCGCTGGGGCATCGTGTCCATCTACACACTGATGTCCCTGATTTAAAAACGGAATAGGACCTGATAAACACATGCATGTCGGCGTAAACACCCTCTTCCTCATTCCCGGCGAGGTAGGCGGGTCGGAAATCTATCTGGTCCAGACCCTCCTGGCCATGGCCGCGAATCATGCCGAGACGAGGCTGACCCTTTTCACCAACCTGGAAAACGACGCCTTTCTCCGCGAAATTTTCAGAGCCTTCCCCCAGGTTGCCTTTCACCTTCTCCCCTTCCAGGCCCGAAACCGACCCCACCGCATTCTTCAAGAGCAACTGCGCCTACCCGCGGCCGTCCATCGTTCCAAAGCGACGGTGCTCTGGTCTCCAGGGTATACCGCGCCCCTGCTGTGCTCGACTCCTCAGGTCGTCTCCATCCTGGACATGCAGTACAAAAGCCATCCAGAGGACATGACTTTTTCC
>SKYX01000091.1 GCA_007127655.1 Desulfonatronum sp. | reverse complement strand
GTGGATCCACGCCAGGCTCTGCGCTTCGGCCTGCTGACCATGCTTGGGAAATGGGCCCAGCTTGTGGGGCATGTACGCTATTACCGGGACCGCCGGGCCGGACGCCAGGCCCGGCTGATTGAGTACAAGGGGCCTGGCCAGGTCGGCGGAGCAGGGGAGGGGGCTGATTCCAACAGGGCCGCACAGCCGGATACGTCGGCCTGGGCCGCGGACCGGGCCCGCTATCCGCATCATGCCTTTTTTCGGGAGCAGTCCCTGTGGGCCCTGGCCGTGTACCGTTTCGGCCAATGGAACGACCGCCGCGGGCGCGGACCCACCCGCTGGCTCCTGGATCGCCTGTACTGGCTGCTGTTCCGGATCGTGGAAACCCTGACCGGGGTCAGCTTCACCAAGGAGACGGTTATCGGCCCTGGATTGCGCATCCACCATTTCGGCAATATCTTCATCCACTCCCAGGTCCGGATGGGCGCTGGCTGCACCCTGCGCCAGGGCGTGACCATCGGCAACAAGGTCGAGCATGGTCCGGTCCCGGTGATCGAGGACAACGTTGAGTTCGGGGCCTATGCCCAGGTTCTGGGCGGCATCCGCATCGGCCAAGGCGCGAAAATCGGGGCCATGAGCGTGGTCCTCCAGGACGTGCCCCCCGGTCATACCGCCGTGGGTATTCCGGCCCGGATTATTTCGCCCGCTGAGGGTAGAGGTTCTTGAGCAGGGACTGAACAAATATTAAGTAATACGGAAATGGAGAGAATCCATGCATTGGCAAGACAGAATTATCATTGATCCCGGCATCCTGGTCGGCAAGCCCGTGATCAAGGGAACGCGGATATCCGTTGAGTTTGTGGTTGACCTGATGGGACGCGGCTGGAGTACTGAACAGATTCTTGAGGAATACGACCATTTGTCACGCGAGGATATTTTTGCGTGCCTGGCCTATGCCGGGCAGATGCTGCAAACTGAAAGAGTTTATTTGACGCCTGGGGGCGTAGCTCGTCATGCGCATTATCGCTAACGAGAACATTTCGGCGGGCGCGATTCATAAACGTCGTTCAGCGGGGCATGACGTGATTTCGGTTAAAGAAACCATGCGCGGTGCGACGGACACGGAAATTCTCCAGCGTGCCCAGTCAGAGCAATATCTTGTCATCACAAATGACAAGGATTTCGGTGAACTGGCCTTCCGCTTCAGACTGCCTTCACAGTGTGGAATTGTGCTGTTCCGATTGACTGGAAGCGATCCTCAAACGGACAATCAACGTATGCTTGAAGTTCTTGACAGCCGTGACGATTGGCAAGGTCACTTTGCCGTTGTGGATGATTGGCAAATTCGCATCCGTCCTTTGCCGACGTGAAGCACCAGCCTTGATCCTCTCTTTCGGATTTTTTGACCAAAACCCTGCAACAACAATACATTTCACGTGATCATGCCCCAACCTCCCCGGATCCTGTTCATCGCCCCCTGGCTGCCCAAGCTTTCGGAGACCTTTGTCTACCGTGAGCTGTTCGGGCTGCGGGAGAGTGGGGTGCCGGTTCTGGGTGCATCGGTGCATGCGCCGGAGCAGGTTTGGGATGAACCCCGGCTGCACGCCCTGGCCCGAGAGGTCGTGCCGATCTATGGTTCAGGGCCGTTGCGCCTGCTGCTGGATGCCGCCGTGGAAAGCCTTGGGCATCCCGGATTCGCACTGCGGACGGGAATGACGGCCCTGGGCGATGCGGTCAGGGGCAGGGATATCTCCGGCCTGGGCAGGCTCAAGGTGCTCTGGCAGGGGCTGGCCGGGTTGGCCCTGGCCCGGCGGTTGCGAAAACGCGGGGGCATGGCCCATATCCATGCCCATCTGGCCCACGTTGCCACGACCATTGCCATGTACGCGGCCGGGCAGCTCGGCGTGGGCTTCAGCTTCACCGGCCATGCGGCGGACATCTTCCGGGACCGTTCGCTGCTGGCGGAAAAGCTGCGGCGGGCCGGGTTCGTGAGCTGCATCAGCCGCTGGCACCGGGATTTCTACAGAACCATCGTCAATCGGCCGGACCAGGAGTATCCCGTGATCCGTTGCGGAGTGGATGTTTCCGAGTTCGCTCCGTCATCCGAAGCACACCTGGAAGAGCCTCGACCTCCGTTGATCCTGGCCGTGGGCCGCCTCGTGCCCAAGAAGGGCTTTGACCTGCTCCTGCGTGCCCTGGCTGCCGTCCGAAGCCAGGGCATCGAGCTGTCCTGTCGCATCGTGGGCGATGGCCCGGAGCGGGAGGCCCTGCACAAGCTGGCCGCTGACCTTAACCTGGGCGATGTGGTGACCTTCCTCGGGTCCCGGCCCAACCCCGAGGTCCGGGAGCAATTGAGCCAGGCCGCAATCTTTGCCCTGCCGTGCCGCACCGACGCTTCCGGGGACAGGGACGGCATTCCCGTGGTCCTGATGGAAGCCATGGCCTGCGGTGTCTGCGCCATCAGCGGCGACCTGCCGACCATCCGGGAGCTGATCGACCATCAAGAGAACGGCTTTCTTGTCCCCCCGGACGACGTTCCGGCCCTGGTCCACTGCCTGGAAAAGCTGCTGACCGACGCGGACCTGCGCAAAACTATCGCAACCCAGGGACGGTTGCGTATTCAGGAGGAATTCGCCCTGGACGTGAATGTCGGACGGTTGCGCAAGGCATTGGAGCGGGCCGGATTGCGAACCGGGAGTACGGACCATGGACTGCATTGAGCGCCCCCGAGGATATGGATTGTTCAAATCCCTGCGTTATCACGCAATCATTGCCCAGGAACTGCGGAAAAGACCGGAAGCTGTCCTGGCCCAGGCCACGGCTGTCATGGACCGATGGGGCTGGCTGAGTCCGGAGCATGAGGCGTATCAGGCCAAATATGCGCACCAGTGGCGGCTGGCCTTGGACCGGGGGCCGGAGCATGTTGCCGAACTGATTGAGCGCCCGCTGGGCGACGAGCAGGCGGACTGGATGCGGTCGTGCACGCCATTGATCGGGATACTGAACAGACCCACGATTCGAGACCTGCAACACCAATGGCGGCGGGAATATCAGGCGCTGCGAGGCAATTCCGTCCATGCTCCATGACGAATTGGTCCATGTATTGGCCACGATCAAGGCCCTGACCAAAGGCGAAAAGGCCATTGTCCTGGGCAGTCAGGCCGTGCTGGCCAGCATTTCCCGAGAACAGGTGCGTCTGTTGGACAACGCCAGCAAGAACGCCCTTTTCCAGTCCATGGAAGCTGATGTGGCTTTTCCCGGCAGGTTGGAGCTGCCGGAACTCGTGGAGGACACCATTGGGCTGGATTCTCCTTTTTTTGAGACCTTCGGCTATCATGCCGAAGGTGTTGAAATTGAAATCGCGGTTCTTCCCAGGGGATGGGAACAGCGGTTGACGCCGTTCACGGATCACGACCAGAATGTGCTCGGTTATTGCCTTGACCTCCATGACCTCGCCACAGCCAAGCTCGTGGCCGGTCGGAACAAGGACGAAGTCTTTATCCAGGCCCTTGTGCGGGAAAAATTGCTTCATTGCGAAGTCTTGAAGGCCCGCATCCTGTCCACCAATCTTCCACAGGACCGCAAATTGCTTTATTGGGAACGGGCTGCCGCCTTTTTCGAGACAGAAGGGTTTTGAGTATGGAGGCCCATGTTTGTTTCCCCCTTGACCAGGACAAACTGCTCGCCATCCAGCGCCGCCTGGAGCAGGACAGGCGGGTGCTGGCCGCATACCTGCTGGGCAGTGCGGCCTCTGGGCGGATGCGTCCGGACAGTGATCTGGATCTGGCCCTGATGACCATGCCGGACGCCACACTGTCTCCCCAGGACCGGATTACGCTGGCCGCGGAACTGGGCCTTGAAGTGGGGATAGTGGTGGATATCGGGGAGCTATCCTCCAAAAATCTGGTCTATGCCAAGGAAGCCATCCTCACCGGCCGACGTTTTTTTACCCGTGATGTCTTCCAGGCTGATCTCAAGGCATGTACGCTGCTGGGGATGTACTTTCGGTTCAACGAAGAACGACGCGAGGTGCTGGATGCCTATCGAGCCCGATGATGTCTGTCTGAACAAGGCGGCCATTATGGAAAGAGCGATTCGTCGCCTGCGTGAGGAACATGCATTTGATCCGGAACTCACGAATTTTACCCATATCGACGCCTTGACGCTGAATATTGAGCGGGCCTGTCAGGCGGCCATCGATCTGGCCTTGCACCTGGTGGCCAGGGAGCATCTGGGCATGCCCCAAAACACCGCCGATGCGTTTAAATTGCTGCGCAAGGCCGGTCTGATCACGGACCGGACGGCCTTGGCCATGGTGGCCATGACCGGATTTCGGAATGTGGCCGTCCACGAGTACCAGGGGCTGGACATCAACGTGATCCGGGCCATCGCCGAGGAACATTGGAAATCCTTGGTCACGTTTTGCGCCGAGGTTGGCCTGCGCATTCAGCCGTAGACCGTTGTTTTCTCTCTCACCTTACCTACGCGGAGTTCCTCATGACTTCTTCCAGTTATGTCCTCATCACCCCCTGCCGGGATGAAGCGGAGTATGCCCGCCAGAGCCTGGACAGCGTTCTTAATCAGACCGTGCCTCCGGCCTTGTGGGTCGTG
>SKYX01000401.1 GCA_007127655.1 Desulfonatronum sp. | reverse complement strand
AGGCCGCCAAGCACGGACTGCCGAAGAAAGTACGGCAGAAAGCGGACCACGCCCAGGGGCCGCAGAGGCCAGGACCGGGGCGGCAACAGGCGAAAACTGGCCAGCACGGCCAGTCCGACGCCGAGCAGGCCAAGGACGGGAAACATTGATCCGCCCTCGGTCAGAATCCACCAGAGCAGGCTGAACACCAATATCCGGGCCAAGACGCCGCCCGGGCCGGGAAGACTCCACAACGACTCGGGAATCGGAGCCGATTCAGACGAATTATTCCTGGACTCGGTTCTCGGTTCCGCCATGATCGCCCCCTACCGCCCGCTCCACCAGGTCACGGCCAGAAAAACCAATACAAATCCGACAAACAACACGCCCACGGTATGCCAGTAAAGTAACCGTCGTTCGATCCGGTCCGGAACGGTTTGCATCCAACTGCTTTGCAGTATCCGGTCCGACCAGGCCACGAGATTAATGGTCCCGCAGGCCGGTTCGCAGTACGGGCTGCTCCACCACCAAGCATGCAGGCGGGCCGCATTCCGCTCCACGGCTGCCAGGACCAGATCGTCCAGTCCGTTGGCTTCAGGGCCGCCCTGGTTGAAGCGAAGAAACAGTCCCGTGGCGGCCAACCCCAAGGCAATGGGCCACAGCCCGTCCCAGAGGCCCTTCCACCCTTCTGCAGCGAGGCCCATCCCCAACCAAGATCCGGGCAGCGCCAGGAATGCCAGCGGAACCACTCCAAGCACCAGGATCAACAGCCCCCCCCAGGCCACAACCATGCCCAACCCCGTCTTCGCGCTCTCGAAATCTTGAGCAGTTTCAGGATGTGTTTCAGGTAGATCAACGTTCACGGACATGCTCCACCAAACCCGCCAAAGGAACATGGCCATCAGCAAGGTCGTGCCCACCGCCGTCAGGGGCAGCACGGCGATAAAAAAGTCGCTCCAGATCGGCGACAGCTGCCCGGCTCCGGATTTCAGGGCCTGCTTGACCAGGGCTCCGCCGGTGAACGGCGCCCCGGCCAGGACCAACCCGGCCGCGGCCAGGCCGACAAGGATCAGCCTGGCCTGGGAGCGGCTCCAGCGTGCCGCCTTGGCCAGCCCTACTCCCAGAAAGAGCGAGGCCTTGGCCAGACCGTGGACCAATACGAAAACCAACAGCCCGGACAACAAAGGATCAGCCCCCAAGGCAAGCCCGTCCCAGGCCCAAGGCCCGCCAACGGCCAGGGCGAAGCCAACGGCCATGATCATCAGCCCCATTTGACTGACACTGGAGTAGGCCAGAATGGTCTTCGGATCATGCCGGGCAAATCCGGCGGCCGCGGCGTAGACCGCGCCAGCCAAGCCCAGCCAGGCCATCACCATCCCCCAGGACTCCTGCCCGGCAAAGAGCGGAAACAGTTGCAGCCAGCCCAGCAGACCGATCTTGATCATCACTCCGCTGAGCACCGCGCTGGCCGCGGTGGGAGCCGCGGGGTGGGCCAGGGGCAGCCAGAGATGCAGACCGAGCACTCCAGCCTTGATACCAAACCCAACCAGGGCCAGAGAGAAGACCAGAGCGTTTCGATTCCATCCGGCCTCCGCGCTTGCCAGGGTTTGGGCCGCGTCCGCGAACAGCAGGCTGTCCGCCATGACCCCAACATAGAAAAAGGCCGCCCCCAGCAGCACCTCGCCGATCACGGTCATGATCAGATAGATTTTCCCGGCATGGAGCGCCTTAGGGGTTTGGTCGTGGATGATCAACCCATAGGCGGCGAAACTCATCATGGCGAAAAAGACGTAGAACGAGGCCAGGTCCTGGGCCACGCAGACCCCGAGATTGCCGCTCAGGGTCACCAGGAAAAAGAAGGCGAACCGGAATTGATCCCGGCCGCCGGAGCCGCTTTGTGCCGCGGACCAGGCAAACAGGCCCGCCGCGGTCCAGAGCATGGACGTCAGGAGCAGAAAAAACCGCCCGTACAGCCCGAAGTGGAGCGTGGTTTCCAAAAACAGAGCCGGGAAAACACCGGGCGCTCCACCGCCGACCAGAGCAAGCCCCAGGGCCGGAAACGAAGCCAGCCAAAGCCCCGGCCCGGCGGCCAGATCCCGCGTCCGAGCATGGCCGAGCAGACAGCAGGTGAGGAGCGGAAAACCGATGACGAACAGCCAGATCATTGCGTTTGGATGCCTCTATTTCCATGGTTGTCTGACCCAGGATGGTCATATGCGGAAGGTCGGCGTAACGCAGGGGCGGACCTGTGTGTCCGCCCTGGTATCCCATCGTAGGGGCGACCCTTGCGGTTGCCCTGGGCAGGCGCAAGGCCTGCCCCTACGGATGGCCGATCCTTTCGTGGTTCATTCAAGAACGATTTCGATTTCGGTCGCGATTCAGTCGGAATATATCGAGAAACCGAAAACAAAAGAATCCCGCAATTCACGGAAAAGCCCCCCGACCAGCGGAGATAAGCTCGGCCACGCCCAGTGGGCTCCACTCCCACCCCGCGAACACCCCGGCGGCCAGGGAGAAAAAGGCCGTGGCCAGGGTGGGCAGCAGGAGCATCCACGGCGCTTCCCAGATTCCACACGACCCTGAGGCGGTCTCTGGACCCGGCCCTCCGAGGTTCCCGGAGCAGGGCCGGAACCAGGCCCGGTGCAGGATGGGCAGAAAATAGGCGGCATTAAGCAGGCTGCTGAGTACCAGGACCGCCACCACCCAGTCCTGCCCGGCCTGGATGCCGCCCTGGGCCAGGTACCATTTGCTGACGAACCCGGCCACCGGCGGAACCCCGATCATGCCCAAAGCGGCGATGGTGAACAGGGCCATGGTCACGGGCATGGTCCGTCCCAGGCCGTCCATCTGGTCGATGCGGTGGATGTTTCGTGACTGGGCGAAGATTCCGGCACAGAAAAACAGGGTGACCTTCATGATCCCCTGATGGACCAGATGGGCCAGCCCGCCCACCGTGGCCAGGGGCCCGAGGACAACCGCGCCCAAGGCAATATAGGACACCTGGCTGACCGTGGAATAGGCCAGGCGGCGCTTCAGTTCGTTCTGCATCAAGGCCCGCAGGGAACCGAAAAGGATCGTGGCGGCCACCACCGCGGCCAGGGGCTCCAGCACCCCGATCTGTGCCGCGAAATCCTTGCCAAAGACGTCCTGAACCACCCGCAATACGCCGAAGGCCCCGGCCTTGACCACGGCCACGGCGTGCAGCAGCGCGCTGACCGGGGCCGGGGCGACCATGGCCGCGGGCAGCCAGCCGTGCAGGGGGACGAAGGCGGTCTTTACCGCCAGCCCGCAAATCAGCAAGGCAAAGATGACCCGGGCTTCCCATTGACCGACGTCATCCATGCCGCCCAGAACCCCGCCGGAAACGAAGTCAAAAGGGCCGGCCAGGGTCTGAAGTCCGACCACGCCCAAAAAGAGCAGGGCTCCAGCGCTCATGGCGTACCACAAATACGTCCGCCCGGCGGCCAGGGCTTGCGGCGTCCCCTGGTGGATCACCAGGGGATAGGTAACCAGGGTCAGAAACTCGTAGAAGATGAAAAACGTGATCAGATTTCCGGCCAGGGCCACCCCGGTGGACGCGGTGACGCACAGGCTGAAGAACCCGAAAAACCGGCTCCGGTTCCGAGAGCCTTCCAGATAGCCCACGGCGTACAAAGTGGTCAGGAACCAAAGATTGCTGGACAGGGAGACAAAGGCCAGGGACAGCAGATCCACGTGCAGCACGAAATCGAACCCAAGCCCCATGGTGAAACGCGCTTCGTACACGGCCCCTTGGACCAGTACGCCCCAGGCCATCACAAAAACCCCGACCACTTTTACCGTGGCCCCGGTCATATTCAGGGCCGTGCGCCATCCGGAGCGCTCCTCGGGCAAGAGAAAGATGATCAGCCCGGTGAACAGGGAGCTACACAGCACGATCAACGGCAACCAGGAGGTCATGGTCATGGCCGGTCTCCGCCGATATTCCCAATCAGTACCGCATCAAAGGGGGGTTCAAGCCCCATGTCTCGAAGCAGCAACGCAATCACTTCCTCGGCCCGGAATCCGAACAGCACGCAAAGCGCGGCCAGGGTCAGGGCCGCCAGGGTCATCAGCGCAGGAACGGGGCGCAGCTCCGGAACGCCGGAATTCTTCGGGCCCTGATGTTCATTGGCGCCTTGATCGACGTTCCGACCTGCTTTTGGGCCGGCTTTTGGGCGGGCATTCGCATCATGCCCGCCCACCGGCACAAAGGTGAAGGAGAGGATTTTGAAGACATAGGCCGCGGTAAGCAGGCCGCCCATGGCGATAACCACGGCCCACCACCATTGCCCGCTGGCCAGGGAGGCCTTAAGCAGCATCCACTTGGCCACGAATCCGACGCTGGGCGGCAGCCCCATCAGGCTCACCCCGGCCACGCCCAGGGTGAAGGTGACCACGGGCAACCGCCCGGCGATGTCCCGCATGGCCGCCAGCTCATCCGTGCCCATGGCCAGCACCAGGCAGCCCGCGGCCATAAACAGGGCCGCCTTGGCCAGGCCGTGGGAAAAAACATGGAAGACCGTGCCGGTCCAGGCCATACTCGCCCAGCCCTCACTCCAGGCCTCTCCGCCGGCGGGGGTGAGCAGGGCAAAGAGAAAAAACAGGTACCCTAGTTGACCCACCGTGGAATAGGCCACCAACAGCTTCAACCGGGTCTGGCGCACGGCCTGCAGGGAGCCCCAGAGCACGGCCGCGGCCCCCAGGACGCCCAGCAACTGCCCTGCCACCGGGGCCGTGACGTCCGGAAAAACCACGAACCAGATTCGCAGCAACAGAAAAAAAGAGGCTTTGGTCACCATCCCGGAAAGGATGGCGCTGACCGGGGCCGGAGCCCCGGCATGGGCCGGGGGCAGCCAGAAATGGAACGGCAGCAGCGCGGCCTTGATCAACAGCCCGCCGGTCATCAGCCCAAAGGCGACCAGCACCGGGAGCGAACCATCCACAGCATCGGCCAGCAGGAAAATATCCAAATGGCCGGTCTGGGCGTAGAGCAGGGCCACGCCCAGAAGATAGATCAACGACCCGAACATGGTCGCCAGCAGGTAGCGCAGGCCGGCCACCAAGGAGTCGTTGGTTCCGGAGAGCACGGTCAACCCCACCGCGCCCAGCCCGACCATCTCCAACAACACGTAGACGTTGAACACGTCCACGCTGAGATATACGCCGTTCAATCCGCCCCAGAGCACCAGCCAGACAGGCCAGAAATAGGGCTCCATTCGCGCGTATTCCCGGCCGCGCCCAAAAAAGGCCAGGGCGTAGACGCCCACCAGCAGGCCGACGATGGCCGTGAGCAGCAGAAACATCGCTCCCAGCCCGTCCAGGTACAACCCGATACCCAAGGGCGCGGCCCATCCACCCAGGTCGATCCGAACTGGGCCGGAATGCCAGACGTGGCGCAACAGCGGCAGACAGGTCCAGGCCGTGGCCGCGGAGGCGGCCAGCCCGACCCAGGCCACGGCCCGACCACGAAGCAACAGACAGGCCACGCCGCCCATGAATGGGACCAGAATCATCCAGGCCGCCAGGGTCATGGTGTCGACTCGTCCCGGGGAGTTGAAACGTCATTGGCCTGGGCGTCCATCTGGGCCTGACCCTGGGCCTCATCCTGGGCCTCATCCTGGGCCTGACCCTGGGCCACATAAATCCGGCGCAACAGGGCCAGAGCAAAGGCCGTGGAGCTGATGGCCACCACGATCCCGGTCAGGACCATGGCCTGAGGCACGGGGTCGGCAAAATCACCCTGGTTACGATAGGCCGTGCTGATCAGCAGCAGAAACACCCCTCCCGCGATCACGTTCAAGGCCATGATCTGCCGTAGCAG
Source organism: Desulfonatronum sp. (assembly GCA_007127655.1). Classification (GTDB taxonomy): domain Bacteria; phylum Desulfobacterota; class Desulfovibrionia; order Desulfovibrionales; family Desulfonatronaceae; genus Desulfonatronum. Next base: position 10,014 of record SKYX01000401.1, on the reverse strand, counting down.
GTGCCTGCGGGTGATCAAGCCGTGAACGCCCAGGCCCGCCAGCAGGGCCGCGGTCAGGGAGTACACCAGAAAGGTGGTCATTGGTCGTCCACCACCAAAACCAAGGCCACCAGCGCGGCCAGGGTCACACCGATGGACACGGTGGCCGCGGCCTCCAGGGCCAGAATCAGCGAACCGGCCCAGGCCGACGGATATTTCAGAGGGAAACTGTGCGGTGCAAGCGTGGTCAGTACGGCCAGGAGCAGGATGGCCGCGAAGCCCACGACCACACAGGAGAGCAATGCAGTCCGAGGCAGCCGGTCAACCGAAGGCAGGCCGGTCAGGCGCAGCAGGACCAGCCCGGCGGCCAGGACCACTCCGGCCTGGAAGGCCCCGCCCGGAGCGTGGTCTCCCAGCCAGAGCAGATATGCGGCGACCAGCACGACCAGCGGCCCTAAAAGACCCACCAGCCGACGCGCAACGGGCGAAGCGGTCGAACGCATGGGCAGCCCGCGCAGGTCGTGCGCCCCACGCACCCCGAACACGCCCATCAGGGCCAGGAGCAGGACGCCCAGCTCCAACCAGGTGTCGTACAGCCGAAAGTTGAGCAGAACAGCGGTCACCGGATGGTCCACCCCGGAGGAGCCCAGATTTTGGGCCACGATCCCGGTCAATCCGACCCCATGACGCGGCAGTTCCAGCACCGCCAGAACCAGCAACGCGGTCAGAGTCGCGGCCCCCACTCCGGCCACGAGATAATGGAACCGGCCCGGACAGGCCGCGGCCTGGTCCAACCGACAGGAACTCGCGCTGAACGGCTCGTCGCCGGAGCCAGGCCTCTGGCTGGATGGGCCGGGTTGGGGCTCAATGCGCTTGAAGGTTCCAAACAGCAACACCCCGGCCAGCCCCGCCCCGACGGCAGCCTCGGCCAGGGCGATGTCCGGGGCATGCAGGCGCACCCAGGCCAGAGCCAGAAACAACCCGAAGGAAATGAACAGCACCGTGGCCTGGAACAGATCCGAGGCTTGCAGCAACCGCCAACTGACCAGCAGCAGGGCCCCGGCCAGCAGCAAATCAAAGACCAGGGACGGGGTCATGGTTCGGGACTCTTGGGGGTGGTTTTTGGACGGATGGTGGGACTTATAGGGCTTATGAGACCTATAGGACTCATGTGACTTGGGGGATGAGGAGTATTGGCGCTGTGATCGTGGGGTGATTGGTTCTCGACTTCGCCGCCTTGCTTTTGGCCCAACATGTTACGGCCAAGCAGGAAGCAAATGGAGGAGCTGGCCACCAGGGCGACCAGCCAGATCAACAAGATTTTGAGGGCCGTGCTCAAGGACCCGCTGGTTGCCATTAAGGCCAGGGCGATCAGCCCCAAGCCGAGATTGTCAGCTTTGGTCAAGGCATGAATCCGGCTCATAGCGTCCGGAAAACGCAGCAGGCCCAGCGTTCCGGCCAGGAAAAAAAAAGCTCCGCTCAGGCAAAGCAGGACCGCCGCCACTGTAACCACCGCGTCGAACACGCTTCTACCCCCCTGCCCCGCCGCCTCCGCCGCGCTCACCGGAACCGCGCACGAAAGCCATCACCGCCAACACGGCCAGCACGGCGAAGACCATGGCCGCGTTACGCATGGCCGGAGCGTCGAAGGCCGTGGCCAACAGCAGCAAAACAGCCACCCCCGTGGTCCCGAACAACTGGACCGCCACCAGGCGATCCTCCTGCCGCGGCCCGCGAAACACCCGGATCAGACCGACAATCATGGTCAGCAGAAGAAAACAGGCCACGCCGAGATAAAAGGTCTGCATGGAGGGTCTTTAAGGGCAAACTCTACCCTATTCGAAACTGAGCCAAGCTGGCAACGGCATTCTCGTTGCTGATATCCGGTTTGATGGTCAGTTCCAGTGTGGTCGCGCCTGTGGCGTCCAGGTAGATGTTTTCGCTCTCCTCTTGCATCCCGTCCGGACTGAAATTCCACTGTTGGCGCACGATGTCCGTGAAGGTCTTGCCGTTATCGGCGGACCAGCGCAGGACAAACTCGTGGGTCCGTTCCACTTCGGCTTCCTCGAAATGAATCCAGATTCTGCGGAGACTCCGGGGTTCGTTGAAGAGAAACCGGATGGTCTGCTCTCCGGCCGTTCCGGCCCTCCACCCGGCGAGATGCCCTGGCAACAGGGCGTGCTCAATGGGATGCTCCGGATCCTCGGAGGTGATTTCCACTTCCGCGACATCCTCCAGGTTCAGCCACTCCCCTTCCGGGGCAGCGGGGTCCGTCGCCCCGGGCGAAATAATACGTTTGCGCATGAAAAATCCTTATCCTTTGACATGATTCATGGTTATGCCCAATCGGCTCCAAACCAACGTTTACCTTCCCACCTACAACGTGACGCCGTCCTGGCCGTCGTGTTCTTCGCGGAACTCCTGGATGGACTTCTCCCAGGCCTCGTTAAGCACGGAAAAGGCGTCCAGAAACCCCTCCCGCATTTGTTCCCAGGCCCCGGCCGAGGAACTTTTCAGAGCGCCGTACTTTTCAGCCAGCTCCACCCGTTGCCGCCGCAGCTCCCGCATCGCTTCGCGCGAAGCCTCCCGGGCGGCCTGGCTCATCTCGTCCCAATTGTTCTCAATGGACGTTTCCAAAGCGTCCAGGCGACGGTCCAAATCCTCCAAGGCCGGCTTGGAGCGCTCCAGAGCCTTGTCCCGCTGCTCCGCCCCGTACTGCCCAAGGGCCCGCCCCAGTTCCCGCATCTCTCGGCGAACGTCCTCAAAGGAGGCTTCGTCCGGAGCTTGCTCGACATTCTGGGCCAAACCGATCCCCGGCAAGCAGATGATCATTGCCATTGCCAGCACAGCCACGCCTATTGTTCGATACCATTCATATTTCATGATTTCCTCCTGATTTTCAACGCACTAAATAAAACTTCAGCTACTCAGCTCATCCGAGTAAAAGCGGCCTGGATAGCGCTAACGCGCCCGCCTTCGCGGGCATGACTGACCCGGGGACGGCATTGAACAGCACGTCATTCCCTCGAAGGCGGGAATCCAGCCTGGGCATGAGGCTATCCCAGGCTGTGCTGAATAGTAATAAAACATTCCTACTTTTCGGAGTCATCCCTGGTATCCCGATCATACCGGGTCTTTGCCGCGACATAACCCTCTTTCAGCGCTTCCCATGACCGTTCCAGATTTTTTCTGAGATCTTCCCAACTAGTCTCGCCGCCCTTGCGCAACTCGGCTATCTTCTCTTCCATCTCGCCGCGCTTGGACCGCAGGGCTTCGATCTGGTCGCGGTATTCGATTTCCTTTTCCGCTTTGACCTGTTTGGCCTTTGCCGCCAACTTGTCAATATCGGCATTCCATTCGTCGATTTTGGCCTTCAGCTTGCGAATGTAGGCTTCCCGATTTTCCAGCATGGTATCTCCATTTTTATCAGTGCTCGACTTTGTCGCCCCCAACCTCGCGACAAGATGCTCCAAAGCAAACGTAGGGTATGCGCAAGGGGGAGGATGATCAACCGGACGCATTGTAACTGGTGGATCAAGAGAAGCTGGCAACTCCATTTTCTCCGTTTCCGCCGCAGACCAATGTCATTGCCATGCAATCCACTCTTTCGCCGCCACCCGCGCCGTTATCCTTGCACCGGTTTGGGCTCCTCCCGCACGATCCCCCGCAGTAGCCTGCCGAGAATGTCCGAGCCGGTGATCACGTGCTTTTCCTCGCCCCAATAGAGGATGATATCGTTGTCGATCACGTCATCGTCGGTTCGTTCGGATTGAACTTTCAGCCTCGGAATCACGTCTCCCAGGCTAACCATGGGGTCGTGAACGATGATCGGCCGGTGACAGTGGGCCATAGGGTTGAAATTTCCCGGATCAAAGAAGGCCTCCCGGAGAAAGGAGGCCACGTTCACGACGTAGCGCGGCTCTCCCTCCTGGTCCACAAGGATCACCCAGGTTTTTCCAGAGCTTTGCACGAGATTGAGAAACGGATCCGTGCTGGAAGGCCTGATGGGGGGAAAGACGGGTCTATCCTGCTCGAATTTCATGGTCAGGATGCTTCTCGGGTCCGCGCTCTCGCCCTCAGCGGCCACGGGCAGATCGTCCAGAGCCAAAAAATTGAGGCTTCCCTTGCCCTCCACCTTGTCAATCTCCGTGGAGGCCGACTCCATGTGCATCTTGATCAGCTCCCGCAAATCCCGCTCCCGAAAGTAACTGATCCCCTCGGGCCCCAACCACTTGTCCAGAAGCATGGCCGTGGGCTTGGTCACGGGGTACAGGACAATCTGGTAGACCCGGATCACCGGGGCCAGCAGGGCCCCCATCCGCAGCGCGTTCCGGGAGAAGTACGCCTGGGGCATGATTTCCCCGCAAATAGTGATCAGCACGGTGGAAAACAAAAACGCGGCCACTCCGGCAAGCACGGAGCCGGACAAGAGGGCCAAAAGGACGTTCACCCCCACGTTGGACCAGAGGATGGTCACCAACAGGAGGTTGGCGTCCCGGCGCAGGTGTAAGACCCGCCGGGCATGCACGTTGCCCCGGGAGGACTCCATCTCCAGGTGGAGCTTGCCCACGGAGAAATAGGCCAGATTCAACCCGGAGAGCATGGCCGACTGGGTCAGGCAGATCAGGATTCCGATCCAAATGAAGGTGGTCATGGCGGCGAGGGGGATGGAGATGACGGCAAAATTGCCGATGGAACTGCCGTTGCCGTAAGACGTGGACGTCGTTGCCGAGTCTCGATTTTGACTTGCCCGGCCCGCGCCGTTACGCTTAATCCTACCTACACCCTTTCGAGCGGGCCCTCCAGGCCCTGCGGTGACCAAACACCATTCCCGGCAACACACTGGAGCGTATATGCCTCGATTCATCCTGCCCGACCAGATGCACGCCCCTGACGGCGAGGTCCGTCGCGTGGGCGTGGAGTTGGAAATGGCCGGACTGGAGCTGCCGGCCATGGCCCAGGCGGTCAAGGAGCTGTTCGGCGGCCACATCGATTCCAAAAGTCCTTTTGAAATCAATGTCCTGGAGACACGCCACGGAACGTTCAACGTGGAACTGGACGCCAGCCTGCTCAAGAATCACGAATACCGACCCTATCTGGCTCAGGTCGGCATCAACCTGGACGCCATGGACGACCAACAGGCCTTCGATACCATGCTGGCCCGTCTGGCTGCGAACGTCGTGCCCAGCGAGGTGGTGGCCCCCCCCATTCCGGTCACGGCCCTGGAGGACATGGACGCCTTGCGGGACAGACTGCGCCTGGACGGGGCCAAAGGCACCCGCGCGGCCCTGGTCTACGCCTTCGGGGCGCAGTTCAACGTGGAGGCCGCCGATCTGGACGCAGTCCACCTGCGGGATATCCTGCGCGCCTACGTGCTGCTCCACGACCGGCTCACCGAGCGGGGCACCGTGGACATCACCCGCAAGATATCGCCATTCATCCGCGCCTTTCCCAGCGGATACGCCCGCCTGCTTCTGGATGAAGGCTACGCGCCCGACATCCCTGGCCTGATCCGCGACTACCTCCTACACAATCCCACCCGCAACCGCCCCCTGGACATGCTCCCGCTGTTCGCGCACCTGGAACGAGACCTGGTCATGAGCGCGCCGGTGGAGACCCACCTGATCAAGCCCAGGCCGGCGTTCCACTACCGCCTGCCCAACTGCCAGATCGACGAACCGGAATGGTCCCTGGCCAAGCCGTGGAACGACTGGATCATGGTGGAAAAACTGGCCGCGGACAAGGACCGCTTGCGGGAGCACGCCCGGGCCTACCTGGAAAAACCCGGAGAAGTCGTGGGCCGGATGGTGGACGAATGGATGGAGATGCTGGGAACATGGCTGAAGCGATGAGTTGGAAAAGGCCGGTGATCGGCGTCACCGGGCCGGATCACGGCGGCCTGGCCGCTTGGTGGTTCACCCGCCTGGCGGTTTGGCGGGCCGGCGGCCGTGCTTTGCGGGTCACGCCCCAGCGCCCTTGCCACGTTCAGGAGTTGGACGGCCTGATCATCGGCGGCGGCGCGGACGTGGCACCGGATTTGTACGGCGCGGAGTTGATGAGGCCTCCCGAAATAATGGCCGAGGAAATCACGCGCGGCGAAACAGGCTGGTTTCGCCGCGGCCTGGCCCTGCTGGCCTTTCCTCTGATGCTCCTGATCCGCAGAATCCTGACCACCCGCAACCCCGGCCTGAACACGAACCGCGACGAACTGGAACAAAGCCTGCTCCGCGCGGCCCTGGACAGCGACCTGCCCATCCTGGGCATCTGCCGCGGCGCGCAACTGATCAACGTAACCCTGGGCGGCACCCTGCACCAGCACCTGACCGGTTTTTACCAGGAATCCCCTAACATCCGCAGCCTGCTGCCCCGCAAAACCATCCACGTGGAGCCGGACTCCCGCCTGGCCGGCATCCTCGGTTGCGTGACCTGCGGCATCAACGCTTTGCATGATCAGGCCGTGGACCAACTCGGCGAAACCGTGCGCGTCACGGCCCGGGAGCCCAACGGCGTGATCCAGGCCGTTGAGGAGACGTCCAAACCCTTTGTCGTCGGCGTCCAATGGCACCCCGAATACCTCCCCCACCACCGCCGCCAACAACGCCTGTTCCGCGCCCTGGTCCAGGCTGCTCGAGCACCACGCCGCTCAGTCTGAAAGGCGACAACCGGCTTTCGGAAAAGAACGTGTCATGTACCAGCGGGGCACGGCATCCCGCATTTGCAAGAACCGGACAATGGGCTTACTCTGGGGGCACTGGAATCGAAAAGAGCGAACAAATCAATACATTCATGACTGTTCGGCTTTGGGGCGACGATTCGGTTTCGGCTCGTAACGGCTCGCATCGGGCCATCCCCTATCCCCGTCATGCAACGGGGAAGCCTCTCGTTGGCCCGGCTTCAAGAACCGTCGCCATCCATCAGCCATTTTTGACAATCTTCTTCAGGAGCAACACCATGAACGCGGCTGAAACAGCCTTGAACGGCACGCCCTCAAAACCCAACGGCCCCCGGGTCTGGCCCGGTTCACCCAATCCTCTGGGGGCCACCTGGGACGGGTCGGGTGTAAATTTTGCCCTGTTCTCGGCCCATGCCGAAAAGGTCGAGCTGTGTCTTTTCGACGGGGACGGCGTTACGGAGACCGCCCGGATCACCCTGCCGGAGTACACCCATGAAGTCTGGCACGGCTATCTGCCGGACGCCCGACCCGGACAGCTTTACGGTTACCGCGTCCACGGCCCCTACGAGCCCTTGGCCGGACACCGTTTCAACCCCAACAAGCTGTTGCTGGACCCCTACGCCAAGGTCCTGGTCGGGAATCTGAAATGGGACGACGCATTGTTCGGCTACACAGTGGGCCATCCGGACGAAGACCTGTCCTTTGACGAACGGGATTCCGCGCCCTTCATGCCCAAGTGTCAGGTGGTGGACCCGGCCTTCACCTGGGGCCGGCCCATGGACTTTCGGCCCTGGCACGAAACCGTGATCTATGAAATGCACGTCCGGGGCTACACCATCCTCCATCCCGAGGTGCCCGAGGAGTTCCGGGGGACCTTCGAGGGCCTGGCTTCCCAGCCGGTGGTCGACCATCTCAAGAACCTCGGCGTCACGGCCATCGAGCTGCTGCCCATCCACGCCTTTTTGCAGGACCGTCACCTGATTGATCGCGACCTGAGCAACTACTGGGGCTATAACTCCATCGCCTATTTCGCGCCCAACCCGGACTACCTCCGCCCCAGAAACGATCTTTCATCCTTTAAGAGCTTTGTTCAAAAAATGCACGACGCCGGTATCGAGGTGATCCTGGACGTGGTCTACAACCACACCGCCGAAGGCAACCATCTTGGACCGACCCTCTCCTTCCGGGGCATCGACAATTACTCCTACTACTATCTGATGGGCGACCAGCCGCGGTTCTACAACGACTTTACGGGCACGGGAAACGCTCTGGAACTGCGCCATCCCAAGGTCCTGTCCATGGTCATGGATTCGCTGCGCTACTGGGTCCAGGTGATGGGCGTGGACGGCTTTCGTTTCGACCTGGCCACCACCCTGGCCCGGGTGGAGGGCCCCTACGACGAGCACGCCAGTTTCCTGGACGCCGTGGCCCAGGATCCGGTCCTGGGCCAGGTCAAACTGATCGCCGAGCCCTGGGATACCGGCCTGGGCGGATATCAGGTGGGCAATTTCCCACCCGGCTGGGCCGAGTGGAACGACCAATACCGGGATGCCATGCGCAAATTCTGGAAAGGGGACGAGGGGCTGCTGCCCGAGTTTGCGGGACGCTTCTCGGGCTCCGCGGACATCTTCAACCGCCGCGGCCGACGAACCTGGGCCAGCGTGAACTTCATCACGGCCCACGACGGCTTCACCCTGCACGACCTGGTCAGCTACAACCAGAAGCACAACGAGGCCAACGGCGAGGACGGCCGGGACGGCTCGGACAGCAACAATTCCTGGAACTGCGGCGTTGAAGGCGAGACGGACGACCCAGACATCCTGGCCCTGCGTCGTCGCCAGATGCGCAACTTCCTGGCCACCCTGCTCTTGTCCCAGGGAACGCCCATGCTCACCGCCGGGGACGAATTCGCCCGCACCCAGCAGGGCAACAACAACGCCTACTGCCAGGACAACGAAATCAGTTGGCTGGATTGGACGGCCATCGACGAAATCGGCCGGGCCCAGATCGACTTCGTCACCCGGCTGCTCGCCCTGCGCCACCAGCACATCGTCTTTCACCGCAACCGCTTCTTCCACGGAGACATCATCCCCGGTACGCGGGTCAAGGACGTGATCTGGCTGCACCCCGAGGGCCGCGAGATGACCCGGGACGACTGGCACGAAGCCGAGGCCCGTTCCCTGGCCATCCGGCTGAGCGGCGAGGCCGGCATCGTCCACCTCACGGAAACCGGAGACCAGGAACCGGACGACACCTTCCTGCTCCTGGTCAACGCCAGCCATGAAGACGTGGCGTTCGTGCTGCCCAATGGAGACAGCGGAGCCTGGGAGTCCCTGGTGGACACCGTGTCCGAGGACGGACAACCCGAAGGCGACGTCGACCCCCACTCGCCGAGCGTAAAACTGACCCTGGAAGGGCGCTCGCTGCGTTTGCTGCGCCTGGTGGCGGAGGCGGAGTGAACCGTGAAGGACGACGTGGGCGACGCCCCAATCACGATCATTCCCTTGGCCCGAAACAAGGCCGCCAGACGGGGCATTACCGAGGAGTTGATCCTTGACGCCGTTTGCCGCCCAGACCAAACAACAGCGGGACATGGCGGAAGAACCGTCGCGCAAAAGATACTTCAAGTCAGAGATAAAAAGTATCTTCTTCGGGTGGTTTACGAGGAAATACAAGGACAACGCACTGTAATCACCGCATATCTAACATCGGATATCGCCCGATACTGGGAGACCCCGGCTTATGAAAATTGAGTATGACCCGAAGCATGACCTGATGAACATCGAGTTTCTTTCCGACGTGGAGATTGAGGAATCCCTTGAGGTGCGAGGCGTGGTCATCGACTATGCGAAAGACGGCAGGATCGTCGCCATTGAGATCCTGGACGCATCCCAAAATACGCAACGCGATCCGCTGCACCAGTTCAACGTCTCCGTGATCCGGGAAGCGGTTGCGGCATAAATTCCGCGTCCCCCCGAACTCGCCCATTCGAGATTGAGGATCACATCCATGAATCCGCTCTACGCCCCCACATCCTTCTACCGGCTGCAATTCCACGCCGGCTTCACCTTTGCCGACGCCCTGGAGATCGTGCCCTATTTGCGGGACATGGGCGTCAGTCACGTCTATACGTCGCCGATTCTGGCCGCCCGGCCCGGCTCCACCCATGGCTACGACATCGTGGATCACCAGTCCCTGAATCCGGAGCTGGGCGGGCGGGAAGGCTTCGACGCCCTCAGCACGGCCCTGCGCGAAGCCGGAATGGGGTTGGTCATGGACATCGTGCCCAACCACATGGGCATCGGCCGCAACGACAACCAGTGGTGGCTGGACGTGCTGGAATGGGGCCGCAGCAGTCGCTT